>JAYVLR010000210.1:0-2656 GCA_043759395.1 Thiobacillaceae bacterium | reverse complement strand
GCACCCCGCAGCAAGCTACGGGGTATTAACTTCGCTCTTCAAGCTGCTGGCTTTCGCCAACCTTCGCTCCAAGGAGCGGGGAATTGAACCCGAAGAGATTAAAATACCGCCCGGTTTATATTCTGGATGGGGAACGCATCGTCGGCTTCGACAATGAACGTGGCAAGGGCGACCACAAACATTTGGGTGGAAAAGAGCTTGCCTACCGCTTTGTTTCCATCGATCAGCTGCTGGATGATTTTCTGGCAGAAGTAGAAAGGAGCATCCCATGAAAACCGCCGTCATCGAAATCAACCCGGACTGGAAAGCTGCGCTGAGAACCGGTGCAAAAGGTATCCGCCAGGCCGCCAAATCCGGTCGCGCCCAGCAGGCCACCTTCAGCTATGCCAGCCCGGAGCTGCTGTTCTCCGAAATCAGTCCCAAGCGCTGGGGCGTGCTGAAAGCCATGAGCGGCGCGGGCGAACTGAGCCTGCGTGAAGTCGCCCGCAGACTGGAGCGGGATGTCAAATCCGTGCATCGGGATGTGCATGCCCTGCTGGCGACAGGCTTACTGGAAAAAACCGAGAGTGGAAAAATCGTGTGCCCGTTCGACAAGGTGCGGGTTGATTTCACGCTGGCACAGGCGGCTTGAACTCGACAATGCCCAACCCTGAATTCAATTCGAACCTGGAACCTTTAGCTCGCGTAGGGCGGATAACGGCCTACGGCCTCATCCACCCTACAAAAGCCGGGTAAACCTACTCCTCACAACCCATCAACCTTGAATTCATTTAAACCCTCATGAACCTGATCCAACCTTTCACCGCCCTTCGTCCCGCTCCCGGCCGCGCCAACGATGTTGTTGCACCGCCTTACGATGTGCTCTCCACTGCCGAGGCTCGTGAGCGTGTCGCAGGTCGCCCGTTCAGTTTTTTGCATATTTCCAAACCGGAAATCGACTTGCCTGCGGACACCAATCCCTATGCGCCGGGGGTGTACACCAAAGGCGCGGAAAACCTGCGCAAGCTGATCGAGTTTGGCGTACTGGTGCGCGACCCGGCGGCGTGCTACTACGCTTACCGCATCGTGATGGGCGGGCACAGCCAGACCGGGCTGGTGGCTGCGGCTTCGGTGGCGGACTACGACACCAACCGCATCCGCAAGCACGAGTTCACCCGCCCGGACAAGGAAGACGACCGGGTGCGCCAGATTGATGCGCTGAACGCCCAGACTGGGCCGGTATTGCTAGCCTACCCTGCTGCGCCTGAGGTCGATGCTATTTTGGCCGCAGCGTCCAAGGGCACGCCCGACTCCGATGCCGAACTCGACGGCGTGCGGCATACCTTGTGGGTCATTCGCGATGCGGCGATTCTGGCGCGCATCACCGCTGCGTTCAACGCCATGCCCGCGATTTACATCGCCGACGGGCATCACCGTTCCGCCTCTGCATCGCGCATCGCCGCCGTGCGTAAAGCGGCCAATCCGGCGCACACGGGCAACGAGCCGTACAACTTTTTTCTGTCGGTTATTTTCCCGGCGCACGAGATGGCAATCATGGATTACAACCGGGTAATTACCGATCTCAACGGCTTGTCGGCTGATGCGTTTCTGGAACGGGTCGGCGCGGCGTTCAGTATCGAAACCGCTGCTGTTGCCGTCAAACCCGAACGCCCCGGCGTGTTCGGCCTGTTTTTGGCAGGCAAATGGTATCGCCTGACCATCCGTGCCGATCTGATCCCCGCCGACCCAGTGGGGCGGCTGGACGTGAGCCTGCTGCAAAACAACCTGATCGCGCCGATCTTGAACATCACCGACCCCCGGCGCGACAAACGCATTGATTTCGTCGGCGGCATTCGCGGCCTGGCCGGGCTGGAAAAGCGGGTCAACAGCGGCGACATGGCGCTGGCCTTTGCGCTCCACCCCACCCGCATGGCCGACCTGATGGCGGTGGCCGATGCCAATGAAGTCATGCCACCCAAATCCACCTGGTTTGAGCCTAAACTCGCAGATGGCCTGGCTTCACATGTTCTGGATTAGATTGACCTGATTAATCAATCAAACAAATTAGCGTATCGGGCTAAAGTTTTGCGCAATAAAGCCGATTGACCAGTTGGGGATAAACCGTCCTCGTACAGATACCACCACCGGCCTTCAGGAAATACTCGTGAAAATCGACAAACGCATTACCCCCGCTACCACGTCCAAAGCCTCGGCCACCCACGGCAAAAGCGCAAAAAAAACCGGTGCCGCCCCGCCTGCTTCGGGCGGCGCGGACAGCCTCACGCTAACGGCATCCAGTACCCGAATCCGGGTGATGGAGGCGGAGTTGGCACAAATTGATATTGCGGATGCAGGAAAAATCGCGTCGGTAAAAGATGCCCTCGCCAAGGGGACGTTTACGGTCGATGCTGAAGTGGTCGCCGATCGTTTAATCGATCACACCAAAGAGACACTGCGCAAACGCCCGCGCAAGAAGTAAAATCACCCCCATTGTAGAAATGGGGTTCCAGTCCAGATGCGTGAAGAAATTCTATCCGTTACCGGCATGACCTGTGGCGGCTGTGTCAAAAGCGTGAACGCGGTATTGTTGTCGCTGCCTGGCGTACAGCAGGTCGGGGTCTCGCTGGAAAAAGCGCAAGCCCGTGTGACTTACGACGACACCCGCTTGCAACGTCAA
>JAYVLR010000209.1:0-5431 GCA_043759395.1 Thiobacillaceae bacterium | reverse complement strand
GGTGATGGCAAGCGACGCTTTTTTCCCCTTCCGCGACGGCCTCGACCAGGCCGCGCAATCCGGCATCACTGCGGTGATCCAGCCCGGCGGTTCGATGCGAGACGATGAAGTGATTGCAGCAGCAAACGAGCATGGCCTGGCGATGGTGTTCACCGGCGTGCGGCATTTCAAACACTAATTATGAAAATCCTGGTCATTGGCTCCGGCGGCCGCGAGCACGCGCTGGCGTGGAAACTCGCGCAGTCCCCCAAAGTGTCGCAGGTCTTTGTCGCGCCCGGCAACGGCGGCACGGCAACAGAAGAGGGTCTGGTCAATCTGCCGTTAACGGCGATCCCTTCGCTGCTTGAATTTGCCCGCCGTGAAGAGGATATCGCGTTCATCGTGGTTGGCCCGGAAGCGCCGCTGGCGGCGGGGATCGTCGATGCTTTTCGCGCCGCCGGGCTGAAAATTTTCGGCCCGAGCGCCGCCGCTGCCCGGCTTGAAAGTTCCAAGGATTTCGCCAAGCAATTCATGGCGCGCCACAATATTCCTACCGCAGCATTTGGCACGTTTACCGATGCCGGAGCCGCACATGCCTATATCGATCAGCGCGGCGCGCCCATCGTGGTGAAGGCCGACGGCCTCGCAGCGGGCAAGGGGGTAGTGGTTGCCGCGACCTCCGGTGAAGCGCATGCCGCAGTGGATGCGATGCTCTCCGGCAACACCATGGGTGAAGCCGGACACCGCGTAGTGATCGAGGAATGCCTGTTGGGCGAGGAAGCCAGTTTTATTGTGATGGTCGATGGCGAACATGTGCTGGCGCTCGCATCCAGCCAGGATCACAAGCGTCTGGGTGACGGCGACACCGGCCCCAACACCGGCGGCATGGGTGCGTATTCGCCCGCGCCGGTGGTGACCCCGGAATTGCACGCGCGCATCATGCGCGAGGTTATTTATCCCACCGTCGAAGGCATGGCGGCGGACGGTATTCGCTACACCGGTTTTTTGTACGCGGGCATCATGGTCGGTGCCGATGGCGCGCCGCGCGTGCTCGAATTCAACTGCCGTATGGGCGACCCCGAAACCCAGCCGATTCTGATGCGGCTCAAGTCCGACCTGGTGATGCTGCTGGACGCTGCCGTCAACGGCAAGCTCGATCAGGTCGAAGCCGAATGGGATCGCCGCACTGCGCTCGCCGTAGTGCTCGCCGCTGCCGGTTATCCGGATGTGCCGCGCAAAGGCGATGTCATCAGCGCGTTGCCTGCGGCGGCGGATGACCTGCATGTGTTCCACGCCGGGACGGCCACAGAAAACGGCCAGACCGTGGTGAGCGGCGGCCGCGTGCTGGCGGTGACCGCGCTAGGCGACAGCGTGCGCATGGCGCAAAAGCGTGCCTACGAAGCGGTGGCCGACATCCGTTTCGACGGCATGCAATATCGCCGCGACATCGGCTGGCGCGCTCTTGATCGAAAGAAGTGATGTATGGCGGCGGATTTGCGGGTGACTCTGCGGCGCGGCGGGATCGTTGCCTACCCGACCGAATCCTGCTACGGGCTGGGATGCGACCCGCACAATGCGCGTGCGCTGAAACATCTCATCCGGCTCAAGGGTCGTGACGCGGCTAAAGGTCTGCTGTTGATTGCTGACCGCCTCAGCCGGCTGCAAGCGTTTATGCGCCCGCTGAATGCGGCAGACCGGGCGCGGGTGCGCCGCACCTGGCCCGGGCCCGTCACCTGGATTGTTCCGGCATCGGCTGCTTGCCCGGCGATGCTCACTGGCGGGCGCGCCACGATTGCGGTGCGCGTTACCTCACACCCTGGCGCTGCGCGTTTGTGTCGTGCATTGGGCACGGCGCTGGTTTCCACCAGCGCCAACAAAAGCGGCAAAAAACCTGCGCAAACTGCGGCACAATGCCGCAGAATGTTCGGCGCACGGGTGCGGGTGGTCGATGGCCGCATCGGCACCCGACAACGCCCGTCCACCCTGATTGATCTTGTTACCGGAACCGTGCTTCGCCCCTGATGTCTGCCAACGCCCTTGATACCGCCGCCGTTAAATCCTATCTGCTCGACCTGCAGGCGCGCATCGTCGCTGCGCTCGAAGCCGTTGACGGTCTGCCGTTTCGCACCGATGCCTGGGACAGGCCCGAAGGCGGCGGCGGCATTTCGCGGCTGATTGAAGAAGGCCGGGTGTTCGAACGCGGCGGGGTGAATTTCTCGCATGTGCTGGGCGACAAACTCCCGCCGTCAGCCAGTACGCACCGTACCGAACTCGCCGGACGCCGCTGGGAGGCGATGGGGGTGTCGCTGGTGCTGCATCCGCGTAATCCCTACGCGCCGACCGTACACATGAACGTGCGCTGCTTCGTCGCGCTGAAAGACGGCGAGGCAGCGGTATGGTGGTTCGGCGGCGGCATGGATCTCACGCCGTATTACGGGTTTGAGGATGATGCCGTGCATTTTCACGCCGCCTGCAAAAACGCACTTGATCCGTTTGGCGCTGATCTGCACCCGCGCTTCAAGGACGGGTGCGACCGCTATTTTTTCCTCAAGCATCGCTTTGAGCCGCGCGGCATTGGCGGCGTGTTTTTCGACGACTTTGCCGAGGGCGGATTCGACCACGCCTTTGCCATGACGCGCGCGGTGGGCGATGCCTTTATCACGGCTTATCTGCCCCTGCTCGAACGCCGCAAAGATGTCGAATACGGTGAGCGCGAGCGCGATTTTCAAGCCTACCGGCGTGGCCGCTATGTCGAATTCAATCTGGTGTTTGACCGCGGCACGCTGTTCGGCCTGCAATCGGGCGGGCGCACCGAATCCATCCTGATGTCGATGCCGCCGATTGTGAAATGGCGCTATGATTGGCATCCCGAAGCGGGTTCGCCCGAGGCGCGTTTATACAGCGATTTTTTGATCGCGAAAGATTGGGTATAAGCCTGAATGCACAGAATTCCACGACGCATTCTGATTGGTTTCGGCATCTTGCTGTTGGTGCTGGCCGTTGCCGGTTTGGTGGCATGGGAGCTGTTGTCGTCGGCGCTCGAGGCGCGTTATCTGGCGAAGACGGTGCAGAAAATGACCTGGCACATGCAGCCCGGGCCGTCCAGCCAGATCCGGTTTCCGCAGGGCGGGCCGTATGACTTGCGGCTGGGTTACAGCAAGCTGCCTGAGTACACCCGCCGCCTGCAAAAAAACGGCTGGCACATCGACGAGCAAGCCAAAATCAGTATCCAGATGGCGCGTGTGGATGACCTGGGGCTTTTTCTGCCGTATCGGGAAAAAAACCAGGGCGGCATCCAGTTGCTTGATGCGGCAGGCAAGACCCTGTATCAGTATCAGTCGCCCGCCCGGATTTATCCGGGCTTTGAGGCTATTCCCGAGGTGCTGGTCAAGGCCCTGCTGCATATCGAAAATCGCGAGTTGTTGCGCGACGACTTTCCGACCCGCAATCCGGCGGTAGAGTGGAGCCGTCTCGGTCAGGCTGTGCTGGAAAAAGGCATCAGCCTGGTGGATCGCAATCGCAATGTGCCGGGCGGCAGCACCTTGCCCACGCAGATCGAAAAATACCGCCATTCGCCCGGGGGCATTACGCAGGGCATGAGCGACAAGCTGCGGCAAATGGGTACTGCCAGTCTGCGTGCGTATCAGGATGGCATCGACACGCGCCCGGCGCGCCGCCGCACGGTGCTGGCTTATCTGAATACCGTGCCGCTCGCTGCCGCGCCGCGCTTTGGCGAAGTACATGGCGTGGGCGACGGTTTGTGGGCCTGGTATGGACTCGATTTTTCGCAGGTCAATCGCGTGCTGGCGCGCCGACCCACTCCGCACGATAAAGAATATGCTTCGGCGCTGAAGCATGTCTTGTCGCTGATTGTGGCAGAGCGCCGGCCATCGTATTACCTCGCCGCCAACCGCAAGGCGCTTGACGCGTATACCGATGACCATCTTGATCTGCTTGCCGCTGCGGGCGTCATCAGCCCAGCGCTGCGCGACACCGCAAAGACCATTGCGCTGCGCCCGGCCTCAAGTCGCATCGACCCGCCGCCGCCGCGATTTGTGGAGCAGAAAGCGGCCAATTCACTGCGCATTCGTGCTGCATCCTTATTGGGCGAGTCGCGTTTGTATGACGTAGACCGGCTGGATTTACAGGCTCAAACCACGCTTAACCAGCCCGCCCAAAAAATCGTCAGCAGCTATCTGCAAAGTCTGGTGTTGCCGGAAGTGGTGCAGGTGTCAGGACTGTACGGCAAGCGTCTGTTGAAGCCGGACAATGACCTGACCAAGATCATTTACAGTTTTACGCTGTATGAAAAATCACCCGCTGGCATGTTGCTGCGGATTCAGGCTGACAACCTCAACCAGCCATTCGATATCAATCAGCAGACCCGGCTTGACCTGGGCTCGACCGCCAAGCTGCGCACGCTGGTAACGTATCTCCAGATCATCGCCCAGTTACGCGATGAGTTGAGTGCTCTGGATCAGGCGGCGCTGCTGAAGCAGGCGCAACCGCAACGCGATGTGTTGGCGCAATGGGTGGCAGGCTACTTGCTGGCTGCGCCTGATAAAAGCCTGGGCGCGATTATGGAAGCGGCAATGGCGCGCACCTATTCGGCTGCGCCGGAAGTGTTCTTCACAGGGGGCGGCGAGCATCGCTTTGCCAACTTCGACAAGGACGACAACGGGCGCGTGCTCAATGTGTGGGCGGCCACTAAAAACTCCGTCAACCTGGTTTATATCCGTGTCATGCGCGATGTGGTGCGGCACTACGCCAGCCGTTCGCCGGGCGCGGCCGCGCGTATTCTGGACGATGCGAATAACCCGCAACGCATGACTTACCTGATGCGCTTTGTCGATCAGGAAGGGCGGGTGTTCATGAACCGTTTTTATCAGCGCCACAAGACGCAAAGTCCGGCTGAAATGACCGGAGATTTGTACGCGCGTACACGGCAAAATCCGCGCCGTTTCACTTCCGTGTTTCGATATCTCAACCCGCAAGCGGATTTTTCCGCCTATGCGGAAGCCTTGTATGCCGCCATTCCGGCTGCAAAATCGCTCAGCGAAGAAACGCTTGCGGCGATGTATAAAACGCACGCGCTGGATGCATACAATCTGGCAGACCGTGGTTATGTTACGCAGATTCATCCGCTGGAATTGTGGCTGGTAAGCTATTTGCGCCAGCACCCCAAGGCCGACCTGACTGAATTAGGCAAGGCCAGTACGCAGCAGCGCATCGAGGTCTATAACTGGCTGTTCAAGACCAGCCGAAAAAATGCGCAGGATATCCGCATTCAGTCTTTGCTGGAAGTGGAAGCGTTCGATGCCCTGCATCGCGACTGGAAACGACTGGGTTATCCCTTTGATAACCTGACGCCGTCGTACGCCACCGCGATCGGCAGTTCGGGCGATCGCCCCGCTGCGCTGGCCGAGTTGATGGGTATCCTGGTCAATGACGG
>JAYVLR010000208.1:0-3542 GCA_043759395.1 Thiobacillaceae bacterium | reverse complement strand
GCGCGTTTGCTCGAAACCGCCGCTCAAGGTTTGCGCCTGCCTGCGTTAGAAAGGCTGATTGCGCGCGGCACGCGCAGGGATTGCCCGGCGCATGGGGTGGAAGCGACGCTGTGTGATGCGTTGGGCATTGTGCGCAATCAGGGTGATGCCGTAGAAGATTATCCGGTAGCGCCAATTACGCTGACGGCGGACGGTGGCGTGGCCGGATCCCGCTATTGGCTGCGCGCGGATCCCGTGCATCTGCGGGTGATGCGTGATCGCATCGTGCTGGCGGATAGTGCGTCGCTCGAATTATCCCAAGCCGAGGCCGCAGCGCTGACGCACAGTATTGCGACGCATTTTGGCGCGGCCTTCAGTCCGTCGCCGCTGCATCCCAAGCGCTGGTATGTTCCATTCGATACCTCGCCGCATCTGCTGACCACGCCGCTGTCGTATGCAGTCGGGCGCGACATTGATCCGCTCCTGCCTGCAGGTGAAAATGCGATGAAATTCCGTGCGCTCCTGAACGAATTACAGATGCTGCTGTTTGAGCACCCGGTCAACCAGGCACGCGAAGCGCGCGGCCTGCTGCCGGTAAATTCGGTGTGGTTGTGGGGCGGCGGTTTGGTGCCTGTCACGCCTCAATCGGCTTTGACCGTGTATAGCGATGATGCGGATGCACGCGCACTGGCGCAGTTTTGCGCGGCGGAAGTGTGCACCATGCCAAGGATTTTTTCTGCCGATTTAGTGGCGGGGAACACGCTGATTTTGCTGAATCAGCTCACGGATTCGGGGCAATATGGCGATGCGTATGGCTGGCGCGAAGCCATCGGCGACCTGGAACGTGACTGGTTTGCACCTGTACTGGGTTGCTTGCGCGGATTACATGCCGAAGGATTGCAGCTGCTTGACCCGGTTAACGGGCATTCGCTGTCTCTGACGCGCGCGGATGCCTGGAAATTCTGGCGGCAACCGCGCGCCCTATTGTGAAACGTGAGTGTGTTTTGCTTACTGCGCGCTGACCGTGCGTATCGTCAGGGCTTTGTTCTGGCTATGCTGACACGGGCAGGTTTCGGCGCGGTCGATTAATAGCTGCGTATGCCATTCACGCAGTTCCAGCTCGGCCATTTTATCGGCGCGGATTTGTGCGTCTTTTAGTTGTTTGAGATAAGTCGTGCATTCGGTGCGGGTCATCAGCATGATGCTGTACCCGCCCCGGCAAGCTTCGGTATCCTGCGCTTGGGCATGGCTGGTTGTTGCCGCAAACGCGGCGCAGCTTATGATCAATACGGTGAGCAGTTGGCTGAATTTTTTCATATTTTTCCCCCTGTTTTTATTGGGTGCAAACCTGGATCGACTCGATAAATTCAGGGTTGACGGGGCAGTAACGGCAAGTTGCCTGGCAACTTTAGGGCGCAGGACGCATTTTTTTGATCGGAGAGCCAAAAGCCGCCGCCTTGTGCCGCATCAATCACCCGATATGTGATACATATCAACCGTCCAAGCGAATTGAACCAATAAAATGCAACCCGGAAACCGGCCGGTTTATCTGAATCTATTTCGACTCAATCTGCCGCTCATGGGGTGGGTATCGATCCTGCACCGACTCTCGGGTGCGTTGCTTTTTATTCTGTTGCCTCTCATGGTGTGGGGTTTTTCCCTCTCGCTCTCCGGCGAGGCCGGTTTTGAACGTGTGCTTGCGTGGCTATCGACCCCATTCATCAAGTTGCTGACGCTTGTGCTGGCCTGGGCGTTTGCCCATCACTTTTTTGCCGGCTTGCGTCATCTGGCGCTGGATATTCATTTTGGCGTGAAATTGCACAGCGCGCGACATAGCAGCCTGGCTGTTCTCCTGGCGAGCGGAAGTGTGATTTTGCTGGCGGCGTGGGGCTTGTTTTCATGAGGCCACCCATGGGCGCACATAGCGGAACCGGAATCTGGTTGCTACAGCGGGCAACTGCCGTGGTGATGGCGCTGGCTGCTCCGGTGTTTGCATGGCGGGTGGCAAGTGTTACGCCGCTGGATTACGGCGTATGGACTGCGTTGTTCGTCCCGTTGTGGATGCGGCTGTTCACGCTGTTATTCACTGTCGCCCTGGCGCTTCATGCCTGGGTGGGGATGCGCGATATTTTCATGGACTATGTGCATCACACGGGTATCCGGCTTGCCCTGTATCTGGGCGTGATGGTGACGCTGGCTGTGTGCGTGGTCTGGGTGGCAGTGGCATTGTGGGGCGGAAGATGAACAAGCGCAGTTTCGACGCAGTGATTATCGGCGGTGGCGGCGCAGGCTTGCGCGCGGCGCTGCAACTGGCGCGTTCGGATTACAGCGTGGCGGTCGTGTCCAAGGTTTTCCCAACGCGTTCGCACACGGTTTCGGCGCAAGGCGGGATCACGGCGGCGCTGGCCAATGTCGATGACGACCGCTGGGAATGGCACATGTACGACACCGTCAAAGGCGGCGACTGGCTGGGCGATCAGGACGCGATCGAGTTCATGTGCCGCGAGGCGGCCTCGGCGGTGTACGAGCTGGAACACATGGGTTTGCCGTTTTCACGGCTGGATAACGGCAAGATTTACCAGCGGCCTTTTGGCGGGCAATCCAAGCATTTCGGTGGCGGGCAAGCTACGCGGACTTGCGCCGCAGCCGACCGCACGGGTCACGCCTTGCTGCATACGCTGTATCAACAAAACATCAAACGCCGCACCCAGTTTTTCGACGAATATTTCGTGCTCGATCTGTTGCGCGATGACGAGGGTTACGTGCTGGGCGTGACAGCCATGTGCATCGAAACCGGCGAGCCGCTGCTGATCGAAGCGCGCGCGACCTTGCTGGCGACGGGCGGGGCGGGGCGCGTGTTTGGCAACACCAGCAACGCGATGATTAACACCGGCGACGGCCTCGGTATGGTGTTGCGTGCAGGTCTGCCCTTGCAGGATATGGAGTTCTGGCAGTTCCATCCAACCGGTATCGCCGGTGTCGGCAGCCTGATTACCGAAGGTGTGCGTGGCGAAGGCGGCTACCTGCTGAACAAAAACGGCGAACGTTTCATGGAACGCTACGCCCCACATGCCAAGGATCTGGCTGGGCGCGATGTAGTGAGCCGTGCCATCGCCACCGAAATTCATCGGGGTCGCGGCTGTGCTGCGGGTAATCAAGGCGGCGGCGACCATGTGTTGCTCAAACTCGACCACCTGGGCGAGGCTTTGATCGCCGAGCGTCTGCCTGGCATTCGCGAATTGTCGATTCGCTTTGCTGGCATCGATCCGGTGAAAGCGCCCATTCCGGTTGCACCGACCGCGCATTACATGATGGGTGGCATCCCCACCAATCTGCACGGCCAGGTCGTGGTGCCCGCGCGCTTCGGCCCGGAAGAACCGGTGCCCGGCTTGTACGCGGTGGGCGAATGCGCGTGCGTGTCGGTGCATGGCGCGAATCGTCTCGGCGGCAATTCGCTGCTCGACCTGATCGTATTCGGCCGCGCTGCGGGTAAACATATGCTGGAGTATCTGCGCGACAACCCTTATCCGCGACCCTTGCCGGCGCACGCAGCGGAACCGGGT
>JAYVLR010000207.1:0-2733 GCA_043759395.1 Thiobacillaceae bacterium | reverse complement strand
TAAACTGTTCGACTTGTTCAACCCCCGATCCAAATCAGCCGCCTGATTCAACCCTCATTTCCGACTGCGCTCAGGCTCATACCTGAATTGGAAAATACTGTCGGGCAAATCAAACCTGCATATTCATGATGTCGTGGTAGGCGGACACCAGTTTATTGCGCACCTGCACCGCAGCCTGAAACGAGATGCTGGCCTTTTGCATCGACAGCATGACATCGCTCAAATTGACGTTTGCCGCACCCATTTCAAAATCATGCCCCAGTTGCGTTGCCGTTTGCTGGGACTGGTTCACCTGATCGAGCGACGATTTCAGAGCTGAGCTGAAACCCACCTTGCTGTCAGTCTGGCTAAGAGATTCCGGTCGTTTGCCTGTTGCCATGTCCGCATGGCTACGCAAGAGCGCAACCATCCGGTCAATTTTTGCTGTATCCACTCGTACTCTCCTTGCCTCTCGACACTGCGTGAACAATAGCACTCCGATGGCAAGCTCCAGCGCAGAATAAGCGCCAAAAAGCCTGTCTTCTCTGGCCGTAAAAAAATCCCCAACTGCCGATAATCATCTCACCGGAAGCCTTCATCCGTTTTTTTAAAAAACCGAAAGAGATGCCCTTATGAATCACCCGCACATCTGTCTTGCCCTGTCCCTTCCACCCTGTGGGAGCGCGGCATGAGTGAAGCTATTCAGACGGCCATGGTTCCACGGTTGAATGTCTTGTCAGGTTTTGACGGGCAGAAAACTCATCGCGCTCATCACGCTTGCGGCAGGCATCGCGCTACTCGCAAGCGTGTGGATGTGGGGGAAATCCGCTGACTACAAGGTTTTATACAGCAACGTGTCTGACCGCGACGGCGGCGCACTCATTGGCGCGCTGGCGCAGATGAATGTCCCCTACAAGTTTACCGATGGCGGGGGTGCCATTCTGGTGCCTGCGGAACAAGTGCATGAAGCCCGTCTGAAACTGGCCTCGCTCGGCTTGCCCAAAGGCGGCACCGTGGGTTTCGAACTGATGGAAAACCAGAAACTGGGGGTCAGCCAGTTCGTGGAACAGGTCAATTACCAGCGCGCGCTGGAGGGCGAACTTGCGCGTTCCATGCAATCGCTCGCTTCGGTGCAGAATGCGCGCGTCCATATTGCCTTTGCCAAGCAGTCGGTCTTCGTGCGCGACCAGCAAAAACCCTCAGCGTCAGTGTTGCTCAATCTGTATCCCGGCCGCTCGCTCGATCCGGCACAAGTCAGCGCGATTGTGCATCTGGTTTCCAGCAGCATTCCCGATTTGCCCACCAAGAACATCACCATCCTCGATCAGAGCGGGCAAATGCTCTCCAAGAGCAACGACGGCGAGATGGACAACCAGCTTGATCCCGGCCAGCTTAAATATGTCGAGGAATACCAGCAGAATATTGCCAAGCGGATCGAATCGATTCTGCAACCGATACTGGGCGAAAATAATGTACGCGCGGAAGTCACCGCCGATATGGATTTTTCGCGCGTTGAGCAGGCTGCTGAAACGTATAAACCCAACCAGAACGCAACCGATACGGTTATACGCAGCCAGCAAATAAGCGAAGCGAGTAATGCAGGCGGTGCCAGCACCGGCGGCGTACCGGGCGCGCTCAGCAACCAGCCCCCTGCGCCTTCCACCGCTCCGATCAATGCGGCACAGGGTGCCGCACCGGCAGGCAGTGCCGGAGCAGTACCCACCAATACGCGCAAGGATGCAACCACCAATTACGAAGTGGATAAAACCATCCGTTATTCACAGCAACCCATGGGCGGCGTAAAGCGCGTGTCTGCCGCCGTCGTCGTGAATTACCGCAAGCTGGTCGATAAATCCGGTAAAGCCAGTTACAAACCCCTGAGTGCGGTTGAAAAAACGCAGATCGAGGCTTTGGTCAAGGAAGCGATGGGCTTTTCCGCCACACGCGGCGACACGCTCAATGTGGTGAACAGCCAGTTCACCATCCCCGAATCCGAAAAACTGCCGGATGTTCCCATGTGGAAACAACCCGAGAATCTTGACTACGCCCAATCCGGAATCAAGTATCTGCTGATGGGATTGGTGGGTTTTTATGTGTTCGTGAAAATCATCCGCCCCGCGATGAACAAGCTTTCTACCGTTGCCGCCGCCACTGATGAATCACGCAATACGGGCGGCAACGCCATGCTGACAAACAATGCCGTTGCTCTCACCCACGAGGACAAATTACAGAATGCCAGGCTTCTGGCGCGGCAGGATCCCAAAGCCGTCGCCAACGTGGTTAAAACCTGGGTAGCCGGCAATGAGTGATATCGGACTCGACCAAAGTGCCATTCTGCTGCTATCGCTGGGCGAGGATGAAGCGGCTGAAGTGCTGAAATTTCTGGGTCCGCGCGAGGTACAGAAAATCGGCCCGGCCATGGCCAATCTCAAAAACGTATCGCGCGAACAAATCGAGGAAACACTGGATCTGTTTCAGACCAAGACGGGGAACTCAGGCGGATTCATGATGGACTCGGGGGAATATCTGCGCAGCGTTCTGATCAAGGCGCTCGGCGATGACCGCGCCAGCCACGTAATTGGCCGCATCCTGCAGGACGGCGATGTCTCCGGCATTGAAAACCTGAAATGGATGGATTCGGTGCAGGTTGCCGATCTGATCCGCCACGAACACCCGCAAATTGTTGCCACCATTCTGGTTCACCTCGAAACCGAACAGGCATCTGAAGTTCTGGATAAGTTTTCCAATGATTTG
>JAYVLR010000206.1:0-2326 GCA_043759395.1 Thiobacillaceae bacterium | reverse complement strand
AGTGACGGCGTGCGCGCTTGCGGCGGCCACATCGATACCTCGACCGTCATGAGCGACACGATTGAGCCCCTTACAGACACGCATTTTTTACTGCACGGGCGCATCGCCGATCTGATCAATATCGCGGGTAAACGGCATTCGCTGGCGAGCCTCAACCATCTGCTTACCTCCGTGCCAGGCGTAGTGGATGGGGCTTTTTACATGCCTGACGAAAGCGGCCACGATCACATCACGCGGCTCGCTGCGTGTGTGGTGGCGCCGGGATTGGATGCGCCCCAGTTGCTGGCGGCGCTGCGTCAACATATCGACCCGGTTTTCCTGCCGCGCCCGCTGCTGTTTGTGGAGGCACTGCCACGCAACCGCACTGGAAAATTACCGCGCGCCGCCTTGCAAGCCCTGTTCCAGACGCGCGGTGCCAAGCAATCCGCATGAATCACGCCACCCACTGGACGGTTCCGCTGGATCATCCCGCCTTTGCCGGACACTTTCCCGGCACGCCCATCCTCCCCGGCGTGGTGCTGCTGGACACTGCGCTGCACGCCATTGCCCAGGCTAGCGGCATTGCGCTTACGCACTGCGAGATCAGCGCGGTAAAATTTCTGAGCCCGGCTCATCCGGGCGATGCGCTGGTGATCCAGCATGAAATTTCGGCCAGCGGCACGATACGTTTTGACATCGTGGCGGGGATGCGCAAAATTGCCAGCGGCAGTATCGTGGCGAAAGCGCCCGGATGACATCGCACACCACAGCCAGCCATGCCGCCTGGGCACATCGCCCTGAACGCAGTAACAGGCTCATGCTGCGCGTCATGACCTGGATTTCGTTGCGTCTGGGGCGGCGTATAGCGCGTGGCGTACTGCATTTGATCGCAGCTTATTTTCTGTTATTTGCGCCGATCAGTCGGCGGGCTTCACGCGATTACCTCCAGCGTGCGCTGGGGAGCCCGGCCCGCTGGCGCGATCTGTACCGGCATTTTTTCACGTTTGCCGCCACCATCCTCGACCGCGTCTATCTGGTCAACCGCCGCTTCGATCTGTTCGATTTTGAAGTCCACGGCGAGGCCGCATTGCGCCGCCTGCTGGCTGACGGCAAGGGCCTGTTCCTGTTGGGTGCGCACCTGGGCAGCTTTGAAGTGATCCGCGCGATTGGCCGGAAGAACGCGGATTTGCGCGTCGCGATGCTGATGCACGAGGATAACGCACAAAAAATCAACGCCATGCTGGCGGCCATTAATCCCGAGGCTGTGCAGGACATCATTGGCCTCGGGCACATCGACTCCATGCTCCGTGTACGCGAGCGCCTTGATGAGGGCGGTATCGTCGGTATGCTGGCTGACCGCACCCCCGGCAACGACACCCTGTACCCGATACAAATACTTGGCGATAACGCGAACTTGCCCGGCGGGCCGTTTCGCATGGCGGCATTGCTGCGGCGGCCGGTGGTATTCATGACCGGTTTGTATCTCGGCGGCAACCGCTACGCCATCCATTTCGATCCGCTGGCGGATTTTTCCAGCGTCGAACGCGGTCAACGGGATGTCGCCGTTCAAATGGCGATTACCCGCTACGCCGCGTTACTGGATCAATACTGCCGCAAGGCACCTTACAACTGGTTTAATTTTTTCGATTTCTGGCAACCTGCGCCCACTGCCACCCCAGCGGCGAAGTAAGCATTTGTGTGCTGACGCGGGCTACACCGGCGCACCCGCACTGGAAATCATTGAGAAGCATAGCTACATCCCGGACGTCAAAAGCGGGGGCAAGAAGCCGACGAGTTCAAGCGTGACCCCAAGAAAAAGGCCAGGCGGATGGATAAGTTCCAAGTGTTGCGTTGGTTCTTGACTCCGCCTCGATGGTGGTGCGCTCCACCCGCGTGCCTACGGAAGAGCGGTTCATGCGCCTTTGATCACATCGGCTTCCCAATGCTCTGGCCCCCGCGGCATGGGTTGCGCGTGGGGTAATCGTGGTTAACACGTTGTTCTGACTTGTCTGGGTGCATGAGTCAGAGCCTGCGATTTATTCGGGCGACCCATTTTATTGAGATGCCCCTCCACAACCTGAACAGCGGGTTGCCTGCCACAAGCTCCAATGCCTTGCGTGGCTTGAGTCGCAGCCGACTGGCTTGTTCGCCAGCCAGTGCTGCAACGTGGCCAGATTCAGCGCCCAAGTCCCGCGCAAGCTCGCGTGAGAGGTACTCGGGTGTCGTTTCAAGAATCACCCCATTTCCCGCAATCCGTTTCATTCTTGTCGCACCAAATAATAGTCGCTCGTTCTTCGGCACTCAATTGCTTGTACAGCTTTTCCATTTTTTCCATTCCAACACCTAA
>JAYVLR010000205.1:0-2231 GCA_043759395.1 Thiobacillaceae bacterium | reverse complement strand
ACGGCACTGCGGCGGCCCCAAGTTTTGTGATTGAAGAATTGGCGGCGGTGCCTGCGGCCGGATTCAGCAAAAAGGCCGGGCCACTGACAGAAACAGGCTACTACAGGGTTGTCGCGCGTGGCATCGGCGGAAACGCCAATACCGTTGTGTTTGTGCAAAGCACGTATCGCCGTTGATGCGCACTAGAAAGGGAATAACCATGAACCATATTCGCGCGTGCATTCTGGGTGTACTGCTCATGTCGGGGATGATTCCGGCTTCGGCAATCGACATTGCTCAAAAACCGGTTTTCCTGAGTCCGCCGGATCCGCGCGTGATGCTGGTGATGTCCCGCGACCACGAATTATCCAAAAAAGCCTACAACGACCATAGCGATCTCAACGGCGACAAGGTGCTGGAAACGACCTATACCGACATTATCGATTATTACGGGTATTTCGATCCCAAGAAATGTTACGTCTATAGCAGCAGCAGCCGATTCGATCCTGCCAACGCGGCTAGCGGCGCGAATTTCCACCATTGCGGTGGAACGAATCAATGGAGTGGCAATTTCCTTAACTGGGTAAGCATGACGCGTATCGACGTGCTGCGTAAAACCTTGTATGGCGGTTTGCGTTCAAGCGATAATAATGGAATAGCGCTGGGCGATACCGTACTGGAACGTGCTCTGTTACCCAACGATGTGCATGCCTTCGCCAAAGTATTCGCACCGGCGGGCGGCGCAACCGACATGACGAAGTACACGCCCTATAGCAATGCCGACATGTCATTTTGCAATGTGACGCTGGGCTCTGGGTTTTCGCGGAGTGATACAACTGCTCCCATTATTCAGGTGGCCACCGGATCCTACCCACGCTGGGCCATGACCGAGCACCCTCAATGCGGCACCGGAAGCGGAGATAAGCCCTCTAGCTTAACGGCCACTTTCACAGCACGTGTGGCAGTGTGTGCCCCGGGTTTGCTCGAGGACAACTGCACGTTGTATGGCACGTCCAACCGCAAACCCACCGGCCTTTTGCAGCAATATGGCGAGAAAGAAGCACTGGCGCGGGTGCAGTTTGGCTTGCTGACCGGCAGCTACTCAAAGAACAAGTCGGGCGGCGTGTTGCGCAAAAACACTTCATGGCTGACCAATAATACGACGGCCTCGAACGATGAAATCAGCTCCACCACCGGACAATTCATCAACCAGACGACGACTAGCACCGGCATTATTAACACTATTAATCGTATTCGTATCTCAGGCTGGGATTACTCGACCGGCAAATACGAGAACAGTTGTAACTCCCCCGGCATACTGAATTTTACCGATGGCCAATGCGTGGACTGGGGTAACCCCTTGGCTGAGATGTATCTGGAGACGCTGCGGTACTTCTCAGGGCAGACCATTGCTACCTCGGCATTTGATAGCACATCGTCGGAACAAACCCATTTACCCTCCCTGCCGAAGGTGACCTGGACAGACCCTTTACCAAGCGGGCAATGGTGCGCGCTATCGAATACGGTGGTGCTTTCCACCGGCCTCAATTCATTTGACCGCGATCAATTAACGGGTCACGGGATTACAGGTCTGGATGCTGTCAGCCTTACTAACGCTGTGGGTACGGCGGAGGGTGTGACCGGCACGTATTTAATCGGCAGCAATGGCGTGACCTCTGACAACCAGTGTTCGGGCAAGACACTCTCCAGTCTGAGCGATGCCAGCGGCATTTGCCCGGAAGTGCCCAGCCTGCAGGGCGGCTACCATCTTGCCGGCCTGACTTATGCCAACCAGACGGTGGATTTACGCCCGGGTTATCAGACTTTGCGCAACACTCGTTGGGGAACATCAAGCGCCAATCCCAATGCGAATTTTGCCGCCCGCCAGCCTATGGCAACTTATAGTGTCGCTCTGGCCGAAAGCTTGCCCAGCTTTAAAATCACGGTGTCGGGGGGGTCGGTTACCTTCTTGCCGGCGTGCCAGGCGAATTCGACAGGTACAGCAACGGCGGCCTCAACTGGCTGGCGCGTCTGTTCATTAACCGATCTCCGCGTTACTAGTTTGGTCACTAATACTAGTGGTCAAACTGTTTCAGGGAGCTTTGACGCTGCCTGGGAAGATTCCACCTGGGGCAACGACTATGACATGGACGGCGTTTCTCAACTCGATTTTTGTGTGGGGAGTGCGTGCAGTCCCACCATTGCCGCCAATCAAATCCAGATCACCGCACAGGCGACTCGAGCCGCAGCGG
>JAYVLR010000204.1:0-16515 GCA_043759395.1 Thiobacillaceae bacterium | reverse complement strand
GGAGGGAACGATGCTGGCTTCCGGTAGAACCGTTTTGGGGTCAATCTTACGGCTCACCAGGGTATTGTTGCAGACGCGGAAATCAACGCCTTTGGCTTTCAGCCCCTGTACCATCGGCTCATACGGGTTGCCATTCTTGTCTGCGGCGCCGCTGAGCAGAAAATCGATACCCTTGCCATGCGTGACCACCACGATCTTGGCATCGGGGCTGGCGTTGATGTGGTTTTGCACGTTGCGCATTGCAACCATAGCGTTTTCGCTGTCGTTGATGAAGGTGTTGGAGCCCCCGTAAAGGGGATGCCATGGTTGTAAGGGGCTGAAGCCCCAACAACTACGCTGCTTCGCTCACGAAAATAAAAATCAAAACAGCCAAGCGGGGCGAGTTCTTCGACGCCCGTCTGGCAGATTCACCCATCAAGGTGGCGGCGAAGCAAAAGAAAGTGACTTGCCGCCGGGCAACCCCCGGCCAGCCAAACTCAGCCAGTTGAGCGGGCAATTACGCAAAACTGTATTCCACCCCCAACGCCTTCCAGTGCCCCGCCTCCTCCTCCAGCGCCTTCTGCGTCAAAGGCCGCCGCGCGAGCCAGCCGTCAGGAAATTGCAGGTGGTAATGTTGCGCTGTGTGCTCTACGCGAATGCCGGTGAGACGCGGTTCGGCACGGCTGCGGCAGAGGATGACTGACTGGCGTAGCAGCCAGATCAGATAGGTGTCGCGCGCAGCATCGGGCGCGTGTGCAATGGCAGCAACGTCGGGAATTTTGTTCAGGGCGCCGCGTTGCGAACGCACCAGCAAGGCCAGGCTTGCCTGATCCGAACGCGAAAAACCGGGCATGTCGGCATTTTCCAGGATGTAGCCCGAGTGCCGGTGATAGCCGCTATGCGAAATAGACAGGCCGATTTCGTGCAGGCGCGCGGCCCAGTTCAGGTGACGCCCCGCCAGCTCGCTGAGACCCTCTTCTGCACTGCCAGCACTATCGCCGATAGCACGCAGCAGTTTGTACGCCACACGCGCAACGCGCGCGGCCTGCGACGCATCCACATGGTAGCGGCGCATGAATTCGTCCACGGTGACATCGCGCATGTCCTGCTTGTGGGTGCGCCCGAGCAGGTCATACAGCAGGCCTTCGCGCATGGCGGTTTCGGCGACTTGCATCTGCTCGATACCCAGCTCGGCAAACACGCCGGCCATGATCGCAAACCCGCCAGCGGCAACCGGACGACGATCCGCGCGCAGTCCCGCCAGACTGATGCGGTCTACATGTCCGGCTTTAATCATCTCGTTGCGCAGCTTGTTCAGCCCGTCGGCGGTGATGCCCTGAACGCTGAAACCGTTTTGTTCCAGCAGGTCGCGCAGCGCACGCGCGGTGCCGCTGGAGCCAATGGCATGATGCCAGTTCTCTGCATTGAATTCGCGGGCGATACGCTCGACCTCGACCCGTGCCGCCAGTTCGGCGGCTTTCATCGAGACTTTGCTGATGATGCCATTGGGAAAAAAATGCTGCGAGAAATTGACGCATCCCATGTGCAGGCTTTCGCGCTGCATCGGTTTTAATCCTTTGCCGACAATGAATTCGGTCGAGCCGCCACCAATATCGACGACCAGCCGGGGCAGGCTGGAATTGGGCAAACCGTGCGCAACCCCGAGATAAATCAGACGCGCTTCT
This sequence comes from Thiobacillaceae bacterium, assembly GCA_043759395.1. Taxonomy (GTDB): domain Bacteria; phylum Pseudomonadota; class Gammaproteobacteria; order Burkholderiales; family Thiobacillaceae; genus Thiobacillus. The sequence goes on along the minus strand of JAYVLR010000204.1, from coordinate 14,851 downwards.
TCGCGTCCGGCAACGACCTCGATGCGGTGCCCCAACGCGGCTTCCGCTGCCTGCAAAAATGCGGGCGCATTTTTGGCTACGCGCAAAGCCGAGGTGCCGACGCAGCGCACCGCACCCGGCGGCAAACCGCGCAGGCGTTCGCCAAAGCGGTGCAGGCACGCCAGCGCGCGCTGCTGGGTGGCATCGTCGAGCAGCTTGTCTTCAGTCAGGCCGCCAGCCAGACGCACGGTTTCTTTCAGCGCATCGAGCGGATAAAGCTGGTCGCCTTCGATGCGCGCCACTTCCAGACGAAAGGAGTTGGAGCCGAGATCGACTGCGGCCAGCGTGTCGTAAGCAGTCATGCCGCTTCCCAAGCAAAAAATACAGGCGCGGTCATGCCGATTTCCCAGAAAAACAAGATAAGCGCGGTCATGCGGACTTGCCAAAAAACAGATAGGCCATGCCGATGGCGGCGAGAATGCCCGCCACATCGGCGATCAACCCACACGCAACAGCATGACGCACGCGCTTGACGCCGACTGCACCGAAGTACACAGCGAGCACATAAAACGTGGTCTCGGTGCTGCCTTGGACAATCGACGCGAGCCGCCCGGCAAACGAGTCGGCACCGTGGGCTTGCATGGTGTCGATCATCATCGCGCGCGCGCCGCTGCCGGAAAATGGTTTCATCAAGGCGGTGGGCAAACCATCCACCCAGCGCGCGTCGAACCCAAACGCAAGCACGCTGCTGCGCAGCCCTTGCATCAACGCCTCCAGTGCGCCGCTGGCGCGGAATACGCCTATCGCAACCAGCATGGCAACCAGATACGGGATGATGGTGACCGCCGTCTGAAACCCCTCTTTTGCGCCTTCGATGAAAGCTTCGTAAGCGTTGACGCGGCGCACGATGCTTGCCACCAGAAAACCCACAATCAAGCCCAGCAACAGCACATTGCTGACGATGGCGGACTGCCGCGTCATGGTCGCCGCATCGAGGCTGCTGAAATACGCAACCAGCCCGGCAATCAGCGCCGTCGCGCCGCCCAAATAGGCCAGGGTGACGCGGTTCCATAAGTTCAGGCGCTGATAAAAACCGGTGGCAAACAGCCCCACCAGCGTTCCGATGTAAGTGGTGATCAAGAGCGGCACAAATACATCGGTCGGATCAGCCGCGCCGAGCTGGGCGCGAAAGGTGAAGATGGTGACAGGCAAGAGCGTGACCGAAGCGGTGTTGATGACCAGAAACAGGATCTGCGCATCGCTCGCGGTATCGGGCGTAGGGTTCAGCGTCTGCAATTCTTTCATTGCCTTGATACCCAACGGAGTGGCGGCATTATCCAGCCCCAGCATATTGGCCGCCATGTTCATCGTCATCGCGCCGAGTGCGGGGTGATGCGCGGGCACGTCGGGAAACAGGCGTTTGAAGAGCGGCACCAGGCCGCGCGTAAGCAGATCGAGCATGCCGGCACGTTCGCCGATTTTCATCACCCCCAGCCACAGCGTCATCACGCCGGTTAAACCCAGGGCGATTTCGAATGCGGATTTGCTGCTGTCGAACAGCGCCTTCATCAACAGCGAAAAGATTTCAGCGTCGCCCAGCACCAACAACTTGAACAAAGCGATGAGGAAAGCGACCAAAAAAAATCCGACCCACAGAATGTTCAGCATCAGCCCGCCCAGCCTGCAATGACCAACAATATCCCGACCACCAGCCAGATCGTGAGTCCGCGCCACACCATGCTGACTGCGCTATCGATATGGTCGGCCTCGGGCATCTGGTTCAGCCCCAGTTCCGGGCGATCATTGAATTCATTACCCACGGCGAGCGGCATGCCGAGACGAACGCCCATCGCACCCGCGCCCGCTGCCAGCACAATGCCTGATTCCTGATCGGGCCACGATGCGGCCTGCGTGCGCCAGCAATACATCGCATCCTCAAAATCACCGGCAATCGCATAGGTCAGTGCGATCAGGCGGGACGGCATCCAGTTGATGAGATGAAACGCCGTCCGCGCAAACTCACCGAACATACCGAGTGGCCAGCGTCGTCCCACAATCGAAGTGGCGCGGTACAGCACCGCACCGACCGGCCCGAAGGCTGAGAGCAGCGCAAACCAGAACAGCACGCCAAACATCTGGCGCTGACTGGCAGAAAATATCTGCTCGATCGTGACGCAGGCGATTTCGTCTGGCGTCGTGCCCGCATTGTCAGCACTCGCATGGTGCCCCCACCACGCAGCGAGACGGCTGCGTGCCTGTTCGGTTTCGCCTGCGCGCAGCAGGCGTGCAATCGCTTCGGCATCGTCACTGAAATATTTGAATCCCATCGTGAAATACAGCACGGCAACATTCCATGCCCATCCCAGAATCGGGCTGATGCCTGCCAGTAATGTGGTGGCCAGCCACACGCCAAGCAGGAGTGGCAGCACCGCCGCACACCAGGCCAGCACGCCGTGATTGTATTCGCCCCCGTTGAGTTTTAATTCCAGCCAATGAATGGCGTCTGCGTACGCGCGGTAATGCGGCAGCGGTTGCCGCAACGGGCGGATGTGTTCGAGTGCGACGGCGGCCAGGATGGAAAAAAAGGCCATCAGCGGTTCATCTCTAAGGTAAACGTGCCTGTCTCACCGATTTTGTTGCCGGGGTGGAAAATTTCTACTGTAGGCATTCTGATTTCCCCTGCTTGATTCGAATGACCAGTCTGGGATTGAAGGTAATCGTTCATCGCCTGATAGGCTTTTGAAGGTGCCAGCAAAATGGCCGCGCGTACTTGGGCGGCCAGCACCGGGCGGCGCGCGATCATGCCCTCTTTCAGCCCCTGCGGCACGGCGGCTGAGGGTGCCAGCGTATAACCAACCTGGGCGCGGATTTTGCCACTCGCATTGCGCGGATCGCTTAGTAGAACAATCAGGGTATCGCCTTCGATGACGCGCGATTTTACAAACGCCTCCAACACAATTTTTTGTGTCTTGCGCATCGCACTGATGGATCCTTCGTATTCCAGATAAGCGTAGCGATACGGGCCCGCCTCGGTTTGAGTCATGTGCGCAGAATTAAACCCGCCCCACCATCCGTACACCAGCGTGATCGGCAATACAAACGCCAGCAAAAATGCGAGCCACTGATTTTTGAACATCGCTATCCTTCGAAAACACAGGCACGAAGATAGCACAGACTCAGCATTAAGATTGCCCAAAAGCGATCCTCGGCGTCCCCTATAATGACAAGCAATTCAACCTCGGGATTCGTCATGTACCTCATCCGCTTTCTGTGCCTGTTTTTTGCTTTGTCCACTCCATGCGTTCAGGCTGACGACATGGCTGTGACCGTGCCGATGAAAGCGGTGCGTGTGGGCGCGCACAGCTATTTTGTGCAAGGCCTTCCAGGCGCGGCATCGAGCGCGAATCAGGGCTTTATGTCCAACGCTGGGTTTGTCGTCACACGCGACGGTGTTGTTGTATTCGATGCCCTGGCATCTCCGCCTCTCGCCCAGAAACTGGTCGGACTGATCAAGCAGATTACCAAACAGCCGATCAAACGTGTGATCGTCAGCCACTATCATGCGGATCATTATTATGGTTTGCAGGTATTCAAGGACTTGGGCGCTGAAATATGGGCGCACAAAAATGCGCAAGGCGTGACCCATGGCGAAGGTGCCGCGCTGCGTTTTCAGCAGCGCAAGGAAGCGCTGTTTCCGTGGGTAGACGACAATACCCGGTTGCTCGATCCGGACCGCTATCTGGACGGCGACAGCGAATTTACGATGGGCGGCGTGCATTTTGCGCTGCGCTATGTGGGTCCCGCGCATTCGGACGAAGATATGGCGATGCTGGTGAAAGAGGACGGCGTGCTCTATGCCGGCGACCTGGTGTTTCGCGGGCGCGTCCCCTTTGTCGGCGATGCAGACAGCCGTGCCTGGATTGCCGCGCTCGACACCCTGCTCGCGATGAACGCGAAGGTATTGGTACCGGGTCATGGCGCGATGTCTGCCAAGCCCCGCGCTGACCTGGTGTTTACGCGTGACTATCTTAAATATTTGCGCAGCAGCATGGGCCAGGCCGCAAGCGATCTGATCCCGTTTGATGATGCCTACGAAAAAACAGACTGGTCAAAATACCGTACCATGCCGGCCTTCAACGAAGCCAACCGGGTCAATGCCTACAACCAGTACTTGCGACTTGAACAGGAAGGCAGCAAATAGTGCGGTTCAGGATATTCGCGGATAAACAGCCCTTGAACTTGACGCGCTACGGCAAACCCACTTTTCCCGGAATTCTGGGCGTACTCACTTTTACATCCCCGCACTGCGCGCGATGCCGCAGCGCGTGATCCATCAACACAATCGCCAGCATAGCCTCGGCAATCGGTGTGGCGCGAATCCCCACACAGGGATCGTGTCGGCCATGCGTGACCACTTCGATCGGTTCACCCTGTTTGTTAATCGAGCGCCCCGGCAGCCGGATACTGGAAGTGGGTTTGATCGCAATGGAGGCGACGATGTCCTGCCCGGTTGAAATCCCGCCCAGAACCCCGCCCGCGTGATTGGACAGAAAACCTTCTGGCGTCAGTTCGTCGCGATGCTCGGTGCCCTTTTGCGCCACCACGGCAAACCCATCGCCGATTTCCACGCCCTTTACCGCATTGATACTCATCAACGCGTGCGCCAGATCAGCATCAAGCCGGTCGTATACCGGCTCGCCCAGTCCCACGGGAATGTTCTCGGCCACAACCGTAATGCGCGCGCCGACAGAGTCGCCGGATTTGCGCAACGCGTCCATATAGGTCTCCAGCTCGGCGACCTTGCTTGAATCGGGTGAAAAAAAAGCGTTGTCGTTGACGTGATCCCAACTTGCAAATGGGATAACGACCGGCCCCAGCTGTGCCATGTAGCCGCGTATCAGCGTGCCGTATTGCTGGTGCAGCCATTTCTTGGCAATCGCGCCGGCTGCCACCCGCACGGCGGTTTCGCGCGCGCTGGAACGCCCGCCGCCACGCGGATCGCGGATGCCGTATTTATGCCAGTAGGTATAGTCGGCGTGACCGGGGCGAAAGGTTTCGGCAATGTTGCCGTAGTCCTTGCTGCGCTGATCTTCATTTCGAATCAGCAGCGCAATCGGCGTGCCGGTGGTTTTGCCTTCATACACGCCGGACAGGATTTCCACGGTGTCCGATTCGCGCCTTTGCGTAACATGCCGCGAGGTGCCGGGTTTGCGCCGATCCAGTTCAAGCTGAATGTCTGCTGCAGTCAAATCCAGGCCGGGAGGACAGCCGTCAACCACGCAACCGATTGCGGGGCCGTGGGATTCGCCAAAAGAACTGATGCTGAAGAGTGTGCCGAGTGTGCTGCCAGACATGGACGTAGAAGAGTTTGAAGGGCTACAATCGATCGAAGTCTAGCACAGCCGCTTGTAGTCTTAACCCTATGCCGCTTCGTCCAATCACCATGTGGGTCGCGCTCACCGCCGTGGCACTCGCCGTCTCACCGTCGCTTCATGCCGACATTTTTACCAGCGATGCCGTTGTTACCGATCCCACACCGGATCACTTTTCGGTGTGCTTCAATCATGGCTGCGCAACGGTCAAAATTGTCGGCATGAGCCCGGCACAATGGCGAGCCCTCAAAGCGATTTTCAAGCGTCTACCGCACACGCCCGAGCTGGAACGCGAACGCATCCGCAAAGCCATTGCGCTGCTGGAGGGGATTACAGGCGTTTTGGCGGGAACCAGCCAGGACAAAGGCGGCGATTTAGCCGGCCTCGGCTTGCCCGGCCAAATGGATTGCATCGACGAGGCCACCAACACCAGCCTGTATCTGACGCTGCTAAAGTCCGGCGGCCTGATCAAGTTTCATGAAGTGGAAGACCGCGCAACGCGGGGATTTCTGATCAACGGCTGGCCGCACAATACGGCTGTGATTGCCGACACCGTAAGCGGGGAGCGTTACGCAGTCGATTCCTGGTTTCTGGACAACGGCGAGATGCCGTTTATTGTGCCGCTAGACACCTGGCGGGCAGGCTGGAAACCCGATGATCTTGAAAGACCGGATACAAACGCGCTCAGTGGTAATCGCTAACCGCAGTCCGGTCAATCACAACGGGATCGACGCGCAAACAGGGGCAGGTTTCGGCGCGTTGAATCAACAACGCCGTATGCCATTCGCGAAGTTCCAGCAAAGCCATCTTGTCTGACCGCGCGTGTGCGTCTTTGAGTTTGCCCAGATAAATACTGCACTCAGACGATGTCATGAGCATCATGCTATAGCCGCCACGGCAGGTTTCTCTGTCGTCCGCCGCGTGGGCAACAACGCTGCCAAGCAGACTCAGGAATCCTGCAACGCCCATGACAAAACGGCTGGCTGATTTCATGACGCTTCCCCCTGATAAGTATTTGTATGCTGACATAACGTTGTGACAAAGTCATGACAAACATGGCCTATAAGTACGATGGAATGGTTTCAAACACGACGGATTATAAGCCTGGCGGTTTTTCATTGCGCATCGGTAAAGCGGCAGAAGTCTTATTTTCGCAACCGGCTCGCCCACAGGTCATGCTCATCCGCCTCGTCAACCCGCACCTTCACGCGGCTTCCCGGCGCCAGGTCAAACACGCCTTCCAGGTACACCACGCCGTCGATTTCGGGCGCATCGGCATGGCTGCGCGCGATGGCGCCAGTCTCGTTGGTCTGGTCAATAATGACTTCGATTTCCCGGCCAATTTTTGTCTGGAGCCGGGCGGCGGAAATCTCGGCCTGCACTTCCATGAAGCGTTCGAGGCGTTCATCCTTCAGGTCTTCCGGTACCGCATCGGGCAAACCGTTGGCCACCGCGCCTTCGACTGGCGAATATTTGAAACAGCCAACACGGTCGAGTTGCGCCACCCTGAGAAACGCCAACAACTCCTCGAACTCGGCTTCGGTCTCACCCGGAAAACCGACAATAAAGGTCGAGCGCAAAGTGAGATCAGGACAAGCTGCGCGCCAGGCAACAATCCGGTCGAGCGTTTTTTCCACCGCACCGGGGCGTTTCATCAGCTTGAGAATACGCGGACTGGCGTGCTGAAACGGAATGTCCAGATACGGCAGAATGATGCCATCGCCCATCAGCGGAATGACTTCATCAACGCTCGGATACGGGTACACATAATGCAGCCGCACCCATGCGCCCAGACTGCCTAGTGCGGCAGCAAGTTCAGTCATGCGGGTTTTGATCGGGCGCCCATTCCAGAAACCAGGGCGGTATTTCACGTCCACGCCATACGCGCTGGTGTCTTGCGATACAACTAACAGTTCTTTGACTCCCGCACTGACCAGGGCTTCGGCCTCGTGCATCACCTCACCGATTGGACGGCTGACCAGATCGCCGCGCATCGACGGGATAATGCAGAAGGTGCAGCGATGATTACAGCCTTCGGAAATTTTCAGATACGCGTAATGACGCGGCGTGAGCTTGATCCCGCCTGGCGGAATCAGGTCTTCAAACGGATCGTGTGGTTTGGGCAAGGCGTGATGTACCGCCTGCATCACCTCATCCAGCGCGTGCGGTCCGGACACGGCCAACACCTTGGGATGCGCTGCGCGGATCACATCCCCCTTGGCACCGAGGCAGCCGGTGACAATCACCTTGCCGTTTTCCGCCAGCGCTTCGCCGATGGCTTCCAGCGATTCCTGCACGGCTGAATCGATGAAGCCGCAGGTGTTGACCACCACGACATCGGCATCGTTATAGGTGCCGACAATGCCGTAGCCCTCGGCGCGCAGCTGCGTGAGAATGCGTTCGGAATCGACCGTGGCTTTCGGGCATCCGAGCGAAACAAATCCCACGGTGGGAAGCCGGGCGGCTTGAGTTTTGGCTACCATAGGGGCATGTATATCATTGCAATCGGCTGGGCGTATGTCATTTTGATGATGGCTGTCACGTCCAGCAGTCTCATCAAGGGACTGATGGTGGCGCTCTTTCTGGGTGTACTGCCGCTGTGGCTGTTCGTTCATGTGGCGGGTGCCTCGCGCCGCCGCTCAATGGCCGACCAGCCGACCGACGCCCCACACCGTAAAAATACCGAGGCCGATCAGGATTAACTGTTGCAGCGTCGCCGCAAGTTCCGGTCGCTTGTGCAGACCAGGAATCAGGTCGGACAACGCGACATAAATCATGCTGGCACCCGCCACCCCCAACAATACCGGCGCCCAGCCCTGCGTCTTGCTCAGCAGATAATAGCCCAGCAGCGCGCCCACCACTGTGGCAAACGCCGACAGCACATTCAGCAGCAAGGCCTGGGTGCGGGTGTACCCGGAATGCAGAAGAATCAAAAAATCACCGATTTCCTGCGGAATTTCGTGCGCAACAATCGCAAGCGAAGTCACCACGCCCAAACGAAAATCAGTCAAAAATGCGCCCGCGATAATCAGGCCATCGACAAAATTATGAAAGGTGTCGCCTATCGTGATCATCAAGCCGGAACGGCCATGATCGCCAACGTGATCAGAATGGCCAGCGTGGCTGCCATGCACTTCGCATATGTCATCGTGACAATGCCGCCACAACACCAGTTTTTCCAGCAGAAAAAACAGCAGGATGCCGCCGAGCAAGGCCTGCGCAACAGTTTCGATATCGCCGCCCATATGCACCGCCTCAGGCAATACTTCGAGCAAGGCCGCGCCAAGCAAAGCACCAATCGCGTAACTCACCCACAGCGGAATCCACGCCGGACGCGCTGAAAATGAAATCGCTGCTGCCAGCAGCAGGCTCAACAAACTGCCTGCGGTGGTTGCGATCAGGATGGCGGCGAGGGTAGACATGGCAAGCGGCAGCGCGCAGCGACAAAGGCGGCGATTATACGCGCAGCGGCCTTATTCGATCCAGATCAGCGATGCCATGCGCCCGGTCTGGCCGTCACGCCGATAGGAGTAAAACCGCGCCGCATCGGTATAAGTACATAAGCCCCCGCCATACACCGCAGTAACGCCGCTGGCATTCAGGCGGATTCGCGCGAGCGTGTAAATATCGGCCAGCCATTTTTCGGGGGATGCTGATGGATCAATGCCGTGTCGCGGAGCGCGGACGAACGCGCGGGTGGCCTCGGGGTGGGACTGGATAAAAGGGGTGCGCACTTCGGCCCCCACCTCAAAAGCATCGGAGCCGATCGCCCCACCCATCCAGGCCATCACTTCGCCGGGGGACACGTCCATCGCAGCGAGTGTGGCTTCGAGCACGCCTGCGGCCAGGCCGCGCCAGCCGGCGTGCGCTGCTGCCACCACGCTGCCGTCGCGCGCGCAAAACAGCACCGGCAAACAATCCGCCGTGAGCACCGCGCAAACTGTGCCGGGTTGGCGGGTGAAACTGGCATCGGCATCGGGCGCGCCGCTTGCAATATCGGCCTCGACGACACCGGTGCCATGAATTTGATTGAGCCACGCCGGCTCGGACGGCAGCATCTGGCGCAGCAAGGCGCGATTGGCCGCAACCGCTGATGGATCATCCTGAACATGGCTGCCCAGGTTAAGGCTCGCATACGGCACCGCGCTCACGCCGCCAATGCGCGTGGTCATCAGACTTTTAACCTGCGGTGGCGCGGGCCAGTCGGGCAGAATCAGCCGCCCCATGGAATGCCATCGCGCAGCGCCTGCAGCAACGAGGCAAAATCAGGCGGCAGTTTCGTACTCCAGCTCATCTCTTCTTTGGTGACGGGATGAATCAGACCGAGGCGTTCTGCATGCAGCGCCTGGCGTGGAAAAGGGATTTTGGAATGGCCGCGACGGCTGGATGCATACACGGTTTCGCCCACCAGCGGATGGCCGATATGCTGCATGTGGACCCGGATCTGGTGGGTGCGCCCGGTTTCCAGGCGGCAGCGCAACAGCGCCACGCCGGGGAAACGCTCGACCACGTCGTAATGGGTAATCGCCATTTTGCCCAGCGAATGCACCGTACGCTTGACCCGATTATGCGGGTCGCGCGCGAGCGGCGCGTCCACCGTGCCGGCGCGATCCATCTCGCCGTACACCAGCGCCAGATATTCGCGCCTGACCGTTCGCGCCTGCAACTGCCGGACCAGATCGGTCTGCGCAATGATGGTTTTAGCCACCACCATCAAGCCCGACGTGTCTTTATCCAGCCGATGCACAATCCCGGCACGCGGCACTTCTGCGACTTGCGGCACCCGGTGCAGCAGCGCGTTCAGCAAAGTGCCGCGCGGATTGCCGCTGCCTGGATGCACCACCAGCCCCACTGGCTTGTCGATCACCATCAGGTGTTCATCTTCATACACCACCATCAACGGGATTGCCTCGGGCGTATCCGGCGTGGCGTTCAACTCCGGCTCCGGCTTGACCATCACGCTTTCGCCGCCGAATACTTTCATCCGGGTGGTGGCAAATTCACCATCCACGGCGATCTTCCGGGCGCGGATCCAGTTCTGAATGCGATTGCGTGAAAACTCGGGCAACAACTTGGACAAAGCCTGATCCAGCCGCAGCCCGGCCTGCTCATCGGGAATCACGACCTCGCGCTTATCCGCGTCGGGATTTCCCTTATAATCAGGCAAACCTTCCTTGTCTTTTCCCATGTCAATACTCTCTATTTTTCAATTCGGTCCGACCGTTCGCGCCTTCAGCGCGTCCGTACTGCTTACTCTGCTGGTTGCGGGCTGCGGCATCCTACCTGAAGTCAAGGATGAAACCGCAGGCTGGTCTGCGCAGAAACTGTACACCGATGCCAAAGACAACCTGAACGAGGGTAATTACGAACGCGCGATCAAGATGTTCGAAACGCTGGAAGCACGCTACCCCTATGGCCGCTACGCGCAACAGGCCCAACTTGAAACCGCGTATGCCTACTACAAGGACAACGAACCCATCTCGGCCATTGCAGCCTGTGATCGCTTCATCAAATTACACCCCAACCACACTAACGTCGATTACGCCTACTATCTTAAGGGCCTGGCCAATTTTAATGAAGATTTAGGTCTGCTCGGCAAGCTGGTTGATCAGGATTTGAGCGAACGCGACCCCAAAGCCGCACGCGAAGCGTTTCAGTCGCTAAAAGAGCTGGTTACCCGCTTCCCCGACAGCAAATACACCCCCGATGCCACCGCACGGATGAAATACCTGGTCAATGCGCTCGCCAGCAATGAAGTCCACGTCGCCAAGTATTACCTCAAACGCCAAGCCTACGTCGCCGCTGCCAACCGCGCCAAAGAAGTGCTGAAAACCTACCCCGAAGCGCCCGCCACCGAAGAAGCCCTGGCGGTGATGGTGGTCTCCTACAACAAGTTGAAACTGACCGATCTGCGCGACGATACCCAACGCGTCATCAACCTCAACTTCCCCAAAAGTAAATACGCCCAAGGCGTGAACCTGGAAGAAAGAGCTTGGTATAAGTTCTGGTAGAACCTGCTCAGAGACCAGGCAAATGTGGCAAGGCCGACGGCTCGGTGAAGGACACCGACAAAATGAAAGCTCTACTGCCTCACCAAGCGGGAATTAAAAACGGCGTGGATTTGTCCACGCCGTTTTTTTGTGTCGATGATCCGGCTAAAAAGGGGTTTTTCTACAGCGTCAACGTTTGACATGAGGGACAGCCAAAAAGCGCAGCCTTTTGGCTGTCCCCTCGGATGGCGGCGCGCGGACAGCCACGCCCGGTTGCCTTCCGTGATTCGGCGGCGGCCGGGGCGACGCAGCCGTCCAGCGCGCCCGGCAGATAAAGATCGGCGGTATGCGCGCGCCCCGCCACCGTGTAAGTCACGCTCTGCCGCAGCGGCATGGCGGTGGTCTGCTTGAGCCGCGAATCCCCTTCGGCGGCGGCGAAATCCTGCAACACCAGTGCCGCCTCGTAATGCCGCACCGGCGCGCAGCCCGCCAGCAGGATCAGGAGTGCCGCAATCGCGCCACGCAATGCAGGCAACATCAGACGGTACCGTGTGAGGTACGGGTCATGGATGGACGCGGTCAGGCATCTTCCATCTCCGGCGTATAAGCGCCGCGCATCGCCAGGCTGTTCAGGCGGGCGCGCTTGAGCAGGGCTTGCTGCGCCGCTTGGACATTTTCGGGCTTGCCGCCCCAGGCGTGCAGCGCAGGTTGCTGCAAGGCGCGGCCATACGAGATGCCGAGTTGCCACGGTGACGCCCCGCCACCTTGATTCAAGGCATTCAGATTGGCGGTGGCTTCTTCCGGGCGCTGCCCGCCGGAGAGGAAATTAATGCTGGGCACGGCGGCCGGTACGGTGCGGCGCAGCACCTTGAGCGTGGCTTCGGCGACGGCTTGGGGACTGGCTTTGGGCTGAGTCGTTCCGGGCAATACCATATTGGGCTTCAACAGCATGTGTTCGAGTATCACGTGATGGCGGTGCAGGGCGTGAAACACCGCATGCAAAACCGCTTCGGTGACCTCGGCGCAGCGCAGAATGGTGTGATCGCCGTCCATCAGAACTTCCGGCTCGACGATCGGAACCACGCCTTCGCTCTGGCAGACTGCGGCATAGCGCGCCAGCATTTCCGCGTTGGCGGCGATGCCGGAGACGCTGGGAGCCTGTTGGGAGACGGCATAAACTTCGCGCCATTTGGCAAAGCGCGCGCCCTGCTCCCGGTAGCTTTGCAGCCGCTTCGCCAAGCCGTCCAGGCCTTCGGTGATGTCATCCCCCGGACTTAGCGCCAGTGCTATTTTTCCTTTGTCCACCTTGATGCCCGGCACAATCTTTTGTTCCCAGGCGATGGCCGCTAACAAGCTGCCTGCATCCGTTTTCTGGGTCAGGGTTTCCTCGAACAAAATGACCCCGCTGATGTACTCGCCCAGCCCCGGCGTGGTCAACAACAGGGCGCGATAGGCGCGGCGGTTTTCTTCGGTGGATTCGATGCCGATTGCCTGAAAGCGCTTGGCGATGGTCGGCACGCTTTCATCGGCTGCGAGAATGCCGCGCCCTGCCTGAACCATATCCTTGATCGTTGCCTGCAAACTGTCCTGATGGGTCATGCTCGCTCTCCTTGGTTGGTGCTGCCTTGCCGCTTCGGGGGGGGGTACTGGGTGCGTCAGTCTGCATCCACCAACAACACGTCGCAATTCGCAGCCTGCGCCACGTCCTTGCTCACGCTGCCCAGCAAGTACGCTTCCAGCCCGCCTTGACCATGCCGACCCAGCACAATCAAATCCGCGTTCCAGTGGGCGGCGTGCTGCAAAATCAGTGCGGGCGGATAACCGATGCCAATATGGCCTTCTGTCGCGTAGGGCAGGTCTGACCGCAGATTGGCCATCAAATTTCCGGCGATGGTGCGCATGCTCTCATTCGCTTGTTCGTCCTGATCCTGCGGCATCAGCACGTGCAGCACGCGCACCGGCTCGTCGCCTGCCATCTGTTTGGCCCAGGTGCAGACAGCTTGGGTATGCGGGAAGAAATCGACCGCCGCAAGCACTTGGCGATAGAGCCCGATGGGCGCATGGCGCACGATGAGCACCGGACACCCGCCACCACCAGATCGGCGGCGACATCGTTGGCATATTCTCCGATGCGGGTATGCGCGCGGCCGACACGCTGCGCGATGCGGACAGGGACGTCGTAACGCTCAAGCACGCGTCCGGCTGTGGCATTGAGCTGACTGCGGGCGGCAGCGAGTCTGGCATCGCCGTTTGCGGCAGGCTCGACAGCCTGACCGGGATACAGCGCCAGGGGGACAACACATGCAGCAGGTGCAGTTCCGCGCCATGTTGTCGGGCGAGCAGGGTTGCGCGGGTGACAGCAGCATTGGCGGGCACGGAGAAGTCAGTGGTGACGACGATGCAGGTCAGGTTTCGCATGCGGTTCCTATTCTGAAATGAGCATCCATTGCTCACCATCGAGATATGTCCAACAGGGACGGTGTCGCTTGGGACACAGAGAAAACCGGATAGTTACATAGCCTGCTATTTTCTTTTGTGCGCCCTGTGATTCAACTGCATTTTCCAGAGTTGGGGGCAGGATACCGGACTCATCTTTCCTCGATATGTTTGCGCAAGAAGTCAGCCAGCGCCACAACCCATTCTTCGCGCATGAAAATAAAGCCGTCGTTGTGGCCGCCCGCCAGCGGCAGAAAAGTCTTGGGTTCCGCCGCCTCGTCGAACAATTTTTGCCCATGGCGGAACGGGATGATCTCGTCGTCCGGGCTGTGCGCGACCAGCACCGGGCTGCGAGTTTTCGCGAGGGCAGCGCGGGTGTCATAGCGCAGGCGCACCAGCCAGCGCGTCGGCAGCCACGGGTAGAGGTCGGCGGCGAGTTCCGGTGCCGAAATGAACACCGAAGCCAGCACCAGCGCGCCCGGCTTTTCCCGCGCCGCCAGTTCGGCCGCGATGGCACCGCCGAGGGATTCGCCAAACAGCACGATGCGCGCGGGCGCAATGCCCCGGGTTTGGGTGAGGTGATCCCAGGCGGTCTGCGCATCTTGATGCAGCCCGGCCTCGGACGGTTTGCCGGTGCTGCGACCGTAGCCGCGATAGTCGAAAATCAGCACGCTGTAGCCCAGGCGATGGAACATGGCGATGCTGTCCATGCGATGTGACAGGTTGCCGGCATTGCCGTGCAGGAAGAGCACGATGCCATGCGCCTGCTGCGCTGGCACGAACCAGGCATCGAGATTTTCACCGTCCGCCGCCGCCAGGGTCAACTGCTCGTAGTCGAGGCCGTGCTCGCGCGGGGTGGCGTGAATCTCGCGGCCGATCTGCGGGTAATAGGCCAGCGTGTCCTGGAACACGAACAAGAGCGCGGCCAGGCCGCCATACGCCAGCGCCAGGGCGGTCAACAGGCTGGTCAGCATTTTGCGCATTCCGCGATCCGGGTCACGCCCACAGACTCAGCGGCGGATCGGTAGTGACGGCGTGCAGGATATCCGCGCGCGAGACAAAACCGACCGGGAC
>JAYVLR010000203.1:0-8578 GCA_043759395.1 Thiobacillaceae bacterium | reverse complement strand
TCAAGGACATCCGCGAAGCCGTCGAGCGCGCGCGCATGAACCAGTCAATCCATCGCGCCACCATCGTGTTTGTGGACGAAGTGCATCGTTTCAACAAGTCGCAACAGGATGCGTTTTTGCCGCATGTCGAAGCGGGTCTGTTCACCTTCATCGGTGCCACTACCGAAAACCCCTCGTTTGAAGTGATCGGCGCGTTGTTGTCGCGGGCGCAGGTGTATGTGCTGAAGTCGCTGTCACCCGACGAACTCAGCGCTTTGCTGCGGCGCGCCCTCACCAGCCTGCCTGATCTCAAGCTGGCGCAGGGTGTGGATAGCGTGCTGGCCGGCATCGCCGATGGCGATGCGCGCAAACTGCTCAACTTGCTGGAGCAGCTTGATAGCGCAGCGCGCACCGCAGGCGTCACCGAGATCGACACCGCCTTTGCCGAAAATGCCATGGCGCAGTCGCTGCGGCGTTTTGACAAAGGCGGCGAAGCTTTTTACGACCAGATTTCTGCGCTGCATAAAAGCGTGCGCGGCTCCGCGCCCGATGCCGCGCTGTACTGGCTGGTGCGTATGCTGGATGGCGGTGCCGATCCGCGTTATCTGGGACGGCGCCTGATTCGCATGGCCTCTGAGGACATTGGCCTGGCCGACCCGCGCGCGCTCGGCATCACCCTCGATGCTGTCGCAAGCTACGAACGCCTGGGCAGCCCCGAAGGCGAACTGGCGCTGGCCGAAGCCTGCCTCTACCTCGCCTGCGCGCCCAAGAGCAACGCCGCTTACGTTGCCTACAATGCCGCGCGCGCGTTCGTCCAGTCCAACCCCTCCAACGACGTTCCCATCCACCTGCGCAACGCCCCCACCAAACTGATGAAGGAACTCGGCTACGGCCGCGCCTACCGCTACGCTCACGACGAGCCCGAAGCCTATGCCGCCGGCGAACGCTATTTCCCCGACGACCTGCCTGAACAGCACTGGTATCTGCCCACCTCGCGCGGACTGGAAAGCAAGATCGCCGACAAGCTGGCGCATCTGCGGGCGCTGGATAAAGATGCCGGGAAAGACTGAAGTCGGCATCCAGGACATCCTCCGGGATACGCAAAGGTTTGATCCAGACAAGGGAGCATCTGGACTTCAGAAGTGGCTCCGGTTGTCTGGACAACATTCCCCGATTTATAAGTGGAACTCGGGCGGGTTGCCCGGCATGGTGTTTCCAGACGAATCACTCGCCGGGCGTGTGAAGCTGCTGGTGCTACGGTTCGCATAAATTGGGGGACTGGATCAAGTATGAATATCGCTGCTCAAGCCGCCCCTATAACCAAGCGGCGCGGCATCCACTCACTTCCTCACGTCAGGCACAAACTTCAGCACATTGCCATTGATGCAGTAGCGCTTGTGAGTGGGCGCGGGACCGTCGTCGAAGACGTGGCCGAGGTGGATACCGGAACTGGCGCTGCGCACTTCGACGCGCGTCATGCCGAGCGCACCGTCTTCATGCAGGCTGATGGCACCCGCCACCGGGTTGAAGAAGCTGGGCCAGCCGGTGCCGCTTTCAAATTTGGTGTCGCTGCGAAACAGGGGCGCGCCAGTGATGGGGTCGATAAAGGTGCCGGGGCGCTTTTCGTCCAGATTAGATCCGGTGAAGGCACGCTCGGTGCCTTCTTCAAAGGCGATCTTCTGTTGAGCGGGGGTCAGTAACTGAAAGCCCAGCCACTTCCAGAAGGCGATTTGGCCGCCACTGTAGCCGGTGTAGCGGGAGACTTCACGGCCTTGCTGAAACAGCACGATGGTGGGGGTGGCGAACAAGGCTTTTTCCAGTTTCCAGCCAGTGGGCGCGTTGGGATTTTTCGTGCTGGTAACGGCAACGGGGGACTGCCAGTGGTCGAGTACCTCGGCCTTGAATTGCTTGCAGAACGCGCATTCTTCTGCTTCAAATACCACCAGTTGTCGCCCAAAGTTCAGGGCATGGCCGTTTAGACGGGGTGCCGCAGGCGCTTGCGCGGCATGTTTCGCGCCGGGGTAGTTCACCCCGGTGCCGCCCAGGCCGCAATAGCCCTGGGGATTTTTTTTCAGATAATCCTGGTGGTAATCCTCTGCGGCAGTGTAATTTTTAAGTGGAGCAATGTCGGTGGTGATGCTGCCCAGCCCGCCTTCGGTGAGCGCCTGCTGGTAGACCACGCGTGTTTTCAGGGCAACTTCTTGCTGAGCCTGACCATGGGTGTAGATGGCACTGCGATAGTTGGTGCCGACATCATTGCCCTGGCGGTCGCCCTGGGTGGGGTTATGGCTTTCCCAAAATTTGATCAGGATAGTTTCCAGCGTGGTTTTGGCGGGGTCGAACGTCACCTTCACTACTTCGGCATGATTGCGCTGGCGGGTCTCGCCGCTACGCACGGCGCGCTCATGGGCGAGTACGGCTTTATAGCTGCCTTCGATGTCGCCATTGGCATAACCGCTTTCCACATTAACCACGCCGGGCACTTCGGACATGCGTTTTTCCGCACCCCAGAAACACCCCATGCCCAGAACGATCGTGTCGAGCTGGGCATGAGGGTCGCTCAAGGCCGGTTTGGCGGGCATCGCGGGGGTGCTCTTGGCGCAGGCGCCAACCAGGATGCCCAGGCTGAGGGTGAGAAGCAGGGCTTGTAAAATTCGGGTTGAAAGCATGGCTTGAGCCTCATCGGGGTTACCGCTCATTATGACCGGGGAGTGGGGCAAGCGTGCTGCCCGCACGATTGTCAGGGCTTGGTCGCGGCGAGTGACTATTCCTGACAAAAATAGTTGAAAGACTGGACAGAGTCGTTTGTGACCTGATTCGCTGTGATTGGTTTCGGGACTGCCAGCAAGGCTCGCGACAGCGCATGCACGAATTGTGTTTGATTCGCCGCGCAAGGCAGCTTTAGGCGAGAATAGCGTTTTTGTTTTTTGTCGGTTTTATTCCCATGCTGGATATTCAATTGTTGCGCAAAGACGCGGCTCAGGTTGCCGAGCGTCTGGCGGTGCGCGGGTTTGCGTTTGATGTGGCGCGCTTTGAGGCGCTGGAGGCGGCGCGCAAGTTGATTCAGATGCAGACGCAGGAGGCACAGGCCAGGCGCAATATGCTGGCCAAGCAAATTGGCATGCTCAAGGGCAAGGGCGAGGATGCCAGCGTTGCGATGGCCGAGGCGACCGGGCTAGGCGATGCGCAAAAACAGATGGAAGAACAGCTCGCGGCCTTGCAGACAGAAATCAACGACTGGTTACTGGGTATCCCCAATTTGCCGCATGAGTCGGTGCCGCCGGGCAAGGACGAAACGGCCAATGTGGAGGTCAGCCGCGTGGGCACGCCACGGGTGTTCGATTTTCCGGCGCGCGATCATGTGGACATAGGCGAAGCGCTGGGTCAGCTGGATTTTGCGGCGGCGGTCAAGCTCACCGGTAGTCGCTTTGCAGTGATGCGCGGCGGGTTGGCGCGGCTGCACCGGGCGCTGGCGCAGTTCATGCTCGACCTGCATACCGGCGAGCATGGCTATACCGAGGTTTATGTGCCGTATCTGGTCAACGCGGATTCGATGCGTGGCACCGGGCAATTGCCTAAATTTGAAGAAGACCTGTTTCAGGTACCGCGAGCGGATGCGGACAAACTGTATTTGATCCCCACGGCTGAGGTGCCGGTGACCAATCTGCTGCGCGATGAAATCGTCGCGGCCGAATTGCTGCCGCTGAAGTTTGTTGCACATACGCCGTGTTTTCGTTCGGAGGCGGGTTCGTATGGGCGCGATACGCGCGGCATGATCCGCCAGCATCAGTTTGACAAGGTGGAACTGGTGCAGATGGTACGACCCGAAGACGCCTATGCTGCGCTGGAAGAACTGACCGGCCACGCCGAGACGGTGCTGCAACAGCTCGGTTTGCCGTATCGCAAAATGGCTTTGTGCAGCGGCGATATGGGATTTTCTGCGGCCAAGACCTACGACCTGGAGGTATGGCTGCCGGGGCAAAATGCCTATCGTGAAATTTCGTCGTGCTCGTGCTTCGAAGCGTTTCAGGCGCGGCGTATGCAGGCACGTTTCCGCAACGCGCAGGGCAAGCCTGAATTACTTCATACCTTAAATGGTTCAGGCCTGGCGGTGGGCCGCACGCTGGTGGCGGTGCTGGAAAATTATCAGAATGCGGATGGCAGCGTGACGATTCCGGAGGTTTTGCGCGGGTATATGGGCGGGCTGGAACGACTGGCAGCGGCCTGATTCTGACGTAAGGCTAGCTCGCGTTAGCGCGTGGCGTGGCGTTGCGGCCCAAGCTGAAATAGGGCTGATACTCGGGTTCCAGCCGCAGCAGGATGTCGTAATAGCTGCGGATATTTTCGGCAAAAATCAGCGCCTCAGCGCCCCGGGCGTAACCATATTTGACCACCTTGGCATAGCCGCCCCGCGCAAGCATGGGCAAGGCTTGCTTCACATCCGCCCAGCTATCGGGATGATCGCCGCGCGCCTCCGTAATGCGGCGTGCGTCTTCGATATGGCCTTGCCCCTGGTTGTAGGCGGCAAGCGCAATCCAGGTACGGTCGGGTTCCGGGATACGCTCAGGTAGCGCGTCTTTCATTAACACCAGATAGCGTGCGCCACCGAGGATACTCTGACGCGCATTGAGCCGATCCGCTACGCCCATGCGGTCGGCGGTTTCGCCGGTCAGCATCATCAAACCGCGAACGCCCGTGGGCGAGGTGGCAAAGGGATCCCATTTAGATTCCTGATAGCCGATGGCTGCCAACAAACGCCAGTCGATCCCGGTCAAGCTTTGCGCCTCCTGAAAATGGCGACGCATTCCAGGCAGCAGTTTTTTCCGACGATCCAGTATTCCGATGACATCCTGATTGTCCAGGCGCTGGGTGTGGCCGTAGTAACGTTCAAAAATCCGTTTGATCATGTTGTCTTTGCGGGCTTCATCGATAAAGTGCCCGAGCGCATTGAACAGTGCTGGCGAGACATTATTCGGCAGCGCCCATACAATTTTTTGTTTTTCGCCCAGATCGAATGCGACATTCAGGCCGGGATGAAGGTTGCGCGCCAGATCAAAGTCCAGGCCGTTAATGATGACGGCATCAAACTCGCCCTGATCCAGACGGGCGAGTAATTCCTCAGGCCAGACGTTACTCAGAGTCTGCCAGTTGAGCGTGGGCAGTTTGCGCTTGAAGCGCATGAGCGTGAGGCTGTGACCGGTGTTGTCGAGGATGGCCAGCTTCTTACCCGCTAAAGCGGCGATCGATTGCGGGCGAGGCTCGCTGGTGCGGTAAATCACCTGAACCGGGCTTTCAAATAACACGGGGCCGACGCGCAGGCGTTGGGCACGCACCGCAGCGTCCGAGAGCATCGCTGCGGCAATATGTGCGGAGCCTAGTCTGACTTGGGAAAACAAGTCATCGGAATTATTCTGTTCGTTCCAGCGAACTGTCCACGATTGTTTACGGCTGAACTCGCTGACCAGGTCATGTTCGAATCCGGCGGCCTCTCCTGCGTGGTCGATGTAATAAGTGGCCGGGCCTTGCCGGGTGGCAACAATCAGTTCCCCGGATTGCTCCGGCGTGGGAACAGGGCGTTCGCATGCGTTTAAAACCAGCGCGAGCGCCAGGATGGGTACGATCCGTTTCGGCATGAACGCAGTCTGGACGAAAGCAGAAATTCCGTCCAGTGCCGGAAATAATGAGTGACTCGGGTTACAATTGCGCCCCCGGAGAGGTGGCAGAGTGGTCGAATGTACCTGACTCGAAATCAGGCGTGAGCGCAAGCTCACCGTGGGTTCGAATCCCACCCTCTCCGCCATGTATCGTTTCCTCAAAGCCCTTACTCATTCAGGGCTTGAAAAATCCCCACATCCCCTCAAAATAGCCCAGGTAAATATTGCGTGACCAGGCATGGCGACCAAGCGAGAAGAAAATACCTTACTGGAACCTGCTCCCACGCGGGTTAAACCCCCGCCTTTGTACAAGGTGATGCTTTTGAACGACGATTACACGCCGATGGAATTCGTGGTACACGTTATGCAAAAGTTTTTCAGTATGGAGCGCGAACGGGCTATCCAAATTATGCTCAAAGTGCATACTGAGGGTGTGGGTGTTTGCGGTGTCTTTCCCAAGGATATCGCTACAAGCAAGGTGGATCAGGTGATTGATTTCGCACGGCAGCATCAACATCCGCTGCAGTGCACGATGGAGGAAACATAGGATGATTGCCCAGGAACTTGAGGTCACGCTGCACATGGCATTCATGGAAGCTCGTCAAAAGCGTCATGAATTCATCTCTGTGGAGCATTTGCTGCTGGCCATGCTGGACAATCCTTCGGCCGTTGAAGTGTTGCGGTCGTGTGGCGCAAAGATAGAAGACATGCGCGAACAGCTCGTAAAGTTCATCGAAGAACATACTCCCAAAGTCGCGGGGTCGGAGGATGTAGATACTCAGCCCACGCTGGGTTTCCAGCGCGTGATTCAGCGCGCGATTCTGCATGTGCAATCGTCCGGCAAAAAAGAAGTGACGGGCGCGAATGTGCTGGTCGCCGTGTTTGGCGAAAAAGACTCACATGCGGTTTATTTTCTTAGCCAGCAGGGTGTGACACGTCTGGACATTGTCAACTTTATCTCCCACGGCATCACTAAAACCCCGCAAGGCGAGCCTGCACGTCTGGAAGAGTCGGTTGAAACCACTACCGAGACGCCCGCGACCACGCCGCTGGACAGCTTTACGCAAAATCTGAATACCTTGGCACTGGCTGGAAAAATTGATCCCCTGATCGGGCGTGAGCACGAACTCGAGCGAGTGATTCAAACTTTGTGCCGTCGCCGTAAAAACAACCCGCTGCTGGTCGGTGAGGCTGGTGTAGGCAAGACCGCGATCGCTGAAGGTCTGGCGCGGCGGATTATTGAGGGCAGCGTGCCGGAAATTCTGGCGCAGGGCACCGTGTATTCGCTCGACATGGGCGCACTTTTGGCGGGAACCAAATACCGGGGTGATTTCGAACAGCGCCTGAAAGGGGTGCTGAAGCAACTGACCGATGATCCGAAAGCGATTCTCTTCATCGACGAAATTCATACGCTGATTGGGGCGGGTGCGGCATCGGGTGGCACGCTGGATGCCTCCAATCTGCTGAAGCCTGCCTTGTCATCCGGGCAATTGCGCTGTATTGGCGCGACGACCTATACGGAATATCGCGGGATATTCGAAAAAGACCACGCCTTGTCACGGCGTTTTCAAAAAGTAGATGTGCCCGAACCCTCTGTTGCCGAAACCGTGGCGATTCTGCGCGGACTGAAGTCGCGTTTTGAAGATCACCACGGCGTGAAATATACGGCGGCGGCGTTAACCACTGCGGCGCAACTTGCGGCGCGTTATATCAATGACCGGCATTTGCCGGATAAAGCTATCGACGTGATTGATGAGGCGGGTGCCGCACAGCGCATTCTGCCAAAGTCCAAACAGAAACGCGTTATTACGCCGCGCGAAATTGAGGACATCATCGCCAAGATTGCGCGTATTCCAGCCAAGAGCGTGTCGTCAAACGACAAGGAATCCCTGAAGACGCTCGAACGTGATCTGAAAGCGGTGGTGTATGGGCAAGACGCTGCTATCGAGGCGCTGGCTTCAGCGATAAAAATGTCGCGCAGTGGCTTGGGTGATCCGCAGAAGCCCATCGGCAACTTCCTGTTTTCCGGCCCGACGGGGGTCGGCAAGACCGAGGTTGCACGGCAATTGGCGTATGTGCTGGGTGTGGAGTTGATCCGCTTTGACATGTCGGAGTACATGGAACGGCATGCGGTGTCGCGCCTGATCGGCGCGCCGCCAGGTTATGTTGGATTCGATCAGGGCGGCTTGCTGACCGAGGCCGTCACCAAGCATCCGTATTCAGTGGTGTTGCTGGATGAAGTTGAAAAAGCCCACCCGGATATTTTCAACGTGCTGCTGCAGGTGATGGATCATGGCACGCTAACGGATACCAATGGCCGTAAAGCTGATTTCCGCAACGTAGTGCTGGTGATGACAACGAATGCCGGGGCAGAAATGCTGAACAAGGCGGCGATAGGTTTCTCGAATGCGCGTGCAAGCGGGGATGAAATGAGCGAAATTCGCCGCATGTTCACGCCTGAGTTCCGCAATCGGCTGGATGCAATTATTCCGTTTGAATCTTTGAGCGAACCGGTCATCATGCAGGTGGTCGATAAATTTCTGATGCAACTCGAAGAGCAATTGCATGAGAAAAAAGTTGAAGCCAGCTTTACCGATGCGCTTAAACGCCATCTTGCGAAAAAAGGCTTTGACCCACTGATGGGCGCTCGCCCGATGGCGCGCTTGATTCAGGAAACCATCCGCAAGGCCTTGGCGGACGAGTTGCTGTTTGGCCGTCTGGCCCAGGGTGGACATGTCATTGTTGATGTAGATGATGGCGGCAAAGTAAAGCTGGAGTTCGAGGAAGCGGTCATAGTCTGAAACAAAAGCGGCATCACTTGAGGTGCCGCTTCACAATCAAAAGGTCAGTATGATTCTAGTGACGGGCGGTGCCGGTTTCATTGGCACCAATTTTATTCTGGACTGGTTGGCTCAGTCTGATGAACCGGTGCTCAATCTTGACGC
>JAYVLR010000202.1:0-5434 GCA_043759395.1 Thiobacillaceae bacterium | reverse complement strand
TTTGGCCGCGACACAGGCTGAGGCGGCATTTTTTAGCAGTGCTGACGAGGATTCGATCGCGCTGCTGATTTCGGCCAGGCCAGCGTTGATGCCAATAGCAAAGCTTTTGCCTGCACTGATGCAACGGTGTTGCGTAATACGCGCCAGGATGTCCTGTGTGATGGCATGGACCTCTTCGAGCGGCCGATCCTGAAACAGGATGACAAACGTGTCTTCGCCTAAACGGGCAAACGCGTCACTGTGACGCAATTCGACACGCATGGCTTGGGTGAGCGCGTGCAAGGAGGCGGACGCTTCGGCCTGTTCACACCCTTGGTGAATGGCCTTGAGCTGGTCAAACACAAACAGGCACAACACGCTGGACTGTAGTTCTCGCAGGCCCGGAATAAACAGTTTATTGAGCAGATTCATCAGACCTTTGCGGTTGAGCAGCCCCGATTCCGCATCGTGAATGGCCTGCTGATACAAACGCTCGTAGGCGCCGAGCATGACGTTATGCGCGGAGCGTTGCATGAATGGGGTGTTCAGCGTGCCCAGTGGTTGCACATCGCCGGTCTGGAGGTTGTGCGCCAGTGTGTGGCTGTCAACCGGATGCTCCAGGGTCGCCGAGCGATTGATGAACATGAATCGGCTGCGCGCCGGATTTGACCAGACCAGCTGGTACGGCACCGGGTGCCCGTCATGGTTGAAACTGAGCCAGTCGCCCCGGCGTAATAGTTTGAGCGCGCTCTGCTCTGTGGGTGAATCCGGTATGGACGGTCTGACGGCGGGGTAGTGCGTGTGGACGATCTCCGTTCCGCCTTCGATCGCAGCGTTCAGTTCGCGTGCCAGCGTTTCTATCCGGGCGGGATCGAGTAACACGGCTTTCAGACCATGGGCAAGCGCATTCATCAAAGTTTGACGGTCATGGGCGGGCAATGGCTGCTGTCCGGATAATGCGTCGCGCAGTGTATCCAGTACCGCCAGTGCCTGCGTAAATTCGGCATGCTCGCAGCCAACGCGCAGGCAGATAAGTTGAAGATGGCGCTGCCAGACCTCCTGGATCAGTGCGAGCATGATCGTGGGCAGGGTTTGCTTGCTCACATGAGCGGCCAGTATCTGTTCGACTTGTTCATGCGCCAGATGAGTTTTTTCGTACGCTTCTGCGTTTAAATGTAATTGTTCTGACTTATGGCGGTGCGCTTCTTCCAGCGGCGTGATCAGCTTTTGTAAAACCGCATTGACCTCAACAAAAACATCCGGATGGGTTTCAAACTCTTCAACTACGCGGTTGGCCAGCCCGTCGAGCAGGCTGAGCAGTTCGGGGTCAAATACCTTGCCCGTATCGTTGGCTGCAACGTAATAGCGTTCAAACAGATTGACGGTCTGGCGCGCAGCATGGGTGTCTGAGTCGAGGAAATTTGCGTCGGTCAGCGCCAGTTTGAGCAAGGACAATTCCAGCTTTTTGAGCAGGCTTGCAATGTCGGAATTTTCGGCGGCATGAGCCAAGGGTTGGCTGAGCAGTGCATCGAACAATTCGACCGTCTGGAAATGCTGGTCGCCCTGAACTTCACTCTGCGCCAACTGCGGTAAGGCGTGGACGAGGCGTTGCTTGAATGTTGCGGTTTCGCCTTCGACCACGGCGCTCTCGGGTTGCGTGCGCAACTGGTTGAGCGTGCCGAGAATATTTTCCAGCAAGCTCTTCTGTTCGGATTCTGACGGTGCTGCACGCACTGGTTGACCCAGCTGATCGTCGCGCATTTGCCGTAACGAAGACCACAAGCTGCCCGTGGTGTGCATCATGCTTTGCTCGGGGGATGGGTTGATGCGGGTCTGTCCGGGCGGGTGCGAGGGGAGCTCGACTTGCGACAGATTCAAATGACGGATGATGTGATCCAGCTTGTAGGCCAGTACGCCGGTGTCGATTTCGTCTGTTGAAGCCGTGTTCGATGCGGTCGCGCCGATCTCGGGTGTGGCAGGTGCTTCAGGCGGTTCTGTGGATTCCGGGTCGGACAAGGACGCAACGGGTTTGGGCAGGGCTGCTGTCAAACTGCGATAAAAAGCGGCGTAGCGGTCTGCCAGCGCAGTCTGAAAAACTTTGTACAGCAAGGCCTTGCAGGGGGCAGTTAAATCTTGCTCGGCAATCGCCTGGCGCAGTGTTGAGATCAGCACAAAAGGGTCGCCCGGATTGTTGTGTACGGCGAGGGGTTGCGAGGTCAGGCGGGCGTAGCGTGTAGCAAAGGCGGCGGTTTCTGCCTTGAAGCTAGATTCGAGTGACTTGATGACTTGCGCCGCGTTAAGCCAGTCTTCAAAGTCGTTGGTTTCCACCAGGCTGAGCTGATCGGGGTCAATTGCATCCGGGCTGGATGCGGCTGAGCGTGCAAGCGTCTGACGCCAATAGTCGGGACGCAAAAAAAGCTGCTCCAACGTTGGCCGCTGCACGGCCAGAATGGCGGGCACACTGTTGAATGCCCATTCTGCGTCTGAACTTGGCGCGTTCTCGCTGGCTATTTCGAACGCGGGTTTGAGTTGTTTGAAAAAAGATGTAAGCACGCCTTGAATAAACGGCGTGAAATGCGCCTGACACAGTGCTGTCACTTCGCTGATTCGTGCCCCGCCGGCTGCGATCAGCGCGGCATCGGCGCTTGCCCCCGGTGCCGCTGCACGGCCTAATTCTTGATAGGTGTCGGGGTGAAAACGCTCAACTTCTATGCCAAGCGTATTGGCTGCCGAGCGCACCACCTTGCCGGTAAAACGGTATACGCGACTGCCGTCGTGTCCAGCCACAAACTTGAGCGTGACTTGCTGGTGCAAAAGTTCGGGCAAGGCGGTTGCAGGCTGGTCGATCAGATGGATCATCACGCCTTGCGGGCAGTAATCCACAATTTCACAAGCGAGTGGTGTGAGCCGGGTGGAGCTTAACTGTGCCGCATGTATCGTGGGCGTGCGCTTGAAGCGGCGTTTTTCTACAACAGTAATCATGTTAGGTGGTCGGACTCCGCATGGCCTGAGAGGCAGGCAGGTAATATATCACTGTGCGCAGTGTAGTTCCGTGCGGTTTCCTGGTTTTGAAAACCCAGGGTAAAGACTTTGGGTTGACCGGATACGCGCCCGCCATTACCATCGCGCACTTTTGTGAGAGGCATCCCATGCGCAAGAATCTGGTTGCTGGAAACTGGAAGATGAACGGCAGTTTGACCGAGAACGCGGCTTTGCTGGCGGGCGTGAAGTTGGCTTTGAGCGGAATCGATGCTGTTGTGTGCGTGCCGTTCCCTTATCTGGCGCAGGCACAAGCCGTGTTGGCCGGTTCGTCGATTGCCTGGGGCGCACAAAATCTTTCCGAGCAGGGTAAGGGTGCTTACACAGGCGAAGTATCAGCCGCGATGTTGCTGGATTTTGGGTGTGCCTATGTCATTGTCGGCCATTCGGAGCGCCGCAGTTTGTATGGCGAGTCCGATGAATTGGTGGCAAAAAAATATATGGCTGCGCAGGCCGCAGGTTTGATCCCGATTCTGTGCGTAGGCGAATTGCTGGACGAGCGCGAAGCCGGAATTACCGAGCAAGTGGTTGCCCGGCAGCTCGACGCTGTGATTCAGGCTGCGGGCGTGGCTTCGCTGGCGAAAGCGGTGGTGGCGTATGAACCGGTTTGGGCGATTGGTACTGGCAAGACGGCTTCGCCGGAACAGGCGCAGGCTGTCCATGCTTTCATCCGCAGCAAGATTGCAGCGCTGGATTCTGGCGTGGCGGCCGGGCTGGTGATTCAATATGGGGGTAGCGTTAAAGGCTCAAATGCGGCAGAATTAGCGGCTCAGCCTGATATTGACGGCGGTTTGATTGGCGGCGCTTCATTGGTTGTGGAAGAGTTCGTTGCCATCTGCAAGGCCGCAGCCAAGTAAAACTTTATTTTAAGAAGCGTATGGAAACACTGGTCTGGATTATCCACATTATCGTAACCGTCGGGTTGATCGGCCTGGTGCTGATGCAACACGGCAAGGGCGCTGATATGGGCGCGGCGTTTGGCGGCGGCTCATCGGGTAGCTTGTTTGGTTCAACGGGTTCGGCAAACTTCCTCAGCCGCACCACCGCTGTTTTGGCAACCGTGTTCTTTATGACCAGCATGGGTCTTGCATATTTTTCATTGCAAAATACCAAGTCGCATAAAGTACTTGGCGTGCCGAATGCGCCCGTCAGCGCTCAACCAGCGGGTGTGCCTGCGCCAGTGCAGAACGCAGGCTCGAAAGCGGGAGAAATTCCGAAGTAAATCTCAGGATTTTGTATCCTGATCGGTTCTCGGTTTTTTTGGGTATACCCAGAGAAGTGAGGCCGCGCAAGCTGTAATGCCGACGTGGTGGAATTGGTAGACACGCTATCTTGAGGGGGTAGTGACCCTGGGTCGTGCGAGTTCGAGTCTCGCCGTCGGCACCATCAAATTTCTTGATTGTATCATTAGCCACGACTATCGAATAAGGTATTGATTATTCGAATAAATGTGGCGATTTGTCAGCTTGACAGCCACCGCTGCACAACACTACACTCCGGTCATAATTATTCAATAATCCATTGCGTAAATGTTCATTGTGAACTGCGCGTGCAGGATTTCGTGGAGGGTGCCGGGTGCTGGAGAATTATCTCCCAATTTTGCTGTTCATCATGGTGGGTCTTGCCTTTGGCGTGGGTCCGATCGTGGCAGGATGGCTGCTTGCCCCAAATCGCCCGGACAGCGAAAAGCTTTCTCCTTACGAGTGTGGCTTCGAAGCGTTTGAAGATGCGCGGATGAAATTTGATGTGCGCTATTACCTGGTTGCCATTCTTTTCATTCTGTTCGATCTGGAAATCGCCTTCCTGTTTCCGTGGGCCATCGTGCTTGAAGAGATCGGTCTGTTCGGGTTTCTGGCGATGATGGTGTTTCTCGGCATTCTGGTTGTTGGCTTCATCTACGAGTGGATGAAAGGAGCCTTGGAATGGGAATAGAAGGCGTCCTCGAGCAAGGTTTTGTCACCACCAAGGCTGACCAGCTCATCAATTACATGCGTACCGGCTCGATGTGGCCGATGACCTTTGGTCTGGCCTGTTGTGCGGTCGAGATGATGCAGGCGGGCGCTTCGCGCTATGATCTCGACCGTTTTGGAATCGTGTTTCGTCCCAGCCCGCGCCAGTCGGATGTCATGATTGTGGCCGGTACGCTGTGCAATAAAATGGCGCCCGCACTGCGCAAGGTGTATGACCAGATGGCCGAGCCGCGCTGGGTGATTTCCATGGGGTCGTGCGCCAATGGCGGCGGCTATTATCATTATTCTTACTCCGTCGTGCGTGGTTGCGACCGCATCGTACCGGTTGATATTTACGTCCCTGGCTGTCCGCCCACGGCAGAAGCGCTGTTGTTCGGCATCATCCAGTTGCAGAACAAGATTCGCCGCACTAATACCATCGCCCGTTAAGTCCTATGTCGCAGTCT
>JAYVLR010000201.1:0-8516 GCA_043759395.1 Thiobacillaceae bacterium | reverse complement strand
GGGGGCAAGCTGGATACGGCGGATCATGGTGTTCTCCCAATTAAAGTGAGTTAAGTAAAAGCGCGGGAGCATGGCAACCCGCTATCCATCCAGCAATTTAGCAAGATTCAGGCCAATACGTATAAGATATCGCAAGCTGATGATTCCATGCTGAAAATAATCGATAGCACAAGCAAGCAAGCAAGCAATAGTGTAAATTTTTTCGACAAACTTTCTGCAAATATTCCCCGTCCGCCTGCTGCCCAACGCGCGAACCAGAACTTGAGTCAAGCCGCAGTTTTAGCGTAAAATACGCGGTTTTCCCGGAACGTGTCCCGCTCAGCCGCAGGCCACGCGATTTAGAAGGAGTACACCATGGCTGTTACCGTTACCCAAAAAGCTGAAATCGTCCAGAGTTATCAACGCGCCGCTGCTGACACTGGCTCGCCTGAAGTGCAAGTGGCTTTGCTGACTGCACGCATCAATGACCTGACTGGCCACTTCAAGGCCAACATGAAAGACCACCATTCACGCCGTGGTCTGCTGAAAATGGTCAGCCGCCGTCGCAAGCTGCTGGATTATTTGAAGCGCACCCATCTTGAAAGCTACAAGACTTTGATTGAACGTCTGAGCCTGCGTAAATAAAGCTGGCATCCGCCTTCAAGTCGGCTCGCATCAAAATGACCAAATCGTAGGAAACCGACGCCCCGCTTCATGCGGGGCATTTGCATTTGTGCTGTATCCCTGCGGCACATATTGAATATGAGGAACCCAAAGTGAAGACGACAAAAACTTTTCAGTACGGCCAACATACCGTTACGCTGGAGACCGGCGAAATCGCCCGCCAGGCAGGCGGTGCGGTCATGGTTAACGTGGACGACACCGTGGTGCTGGTCACCGTAGTGGCTAAAAACGAAGTCAAACCGGGTCAGGATTTTTTTCCGCTGACGGTGGACTATCAGGAAAAAACCTACGCTGCGGGTCGTATTCCCGGTGGATTCCTCAAGCGCGAAAGCCGTCCGTCCGAGAACGAAACCCTGATCTCGCGTTTGATTGATCGCCCGATTCGTCCGCTGTTCCCGGAAGGCTTCTTCAACGAAGTTCAGATCATTGCTACGGTGATTTCCTCCAACCCGGAAGTCAATCCCGACATCCCGGCGCTGCTCGGCGCATCGGCCGCGCTGTCTTTGTCCGGCCTGCCGTTTGACGGCCCGGTCGGCGCGGCGCGCGTCGGTTTCATCAACGGCGAATATGTATTGAATCCAACGATCACCGAACTGAAAAACTCGGCAATGGATTTGATCGTAGCCGGTACAGACACCGCAGTGCTGATGGTCGAATCCGAAGCAATGGAGCTGCCGGAAGACATCATGCTGGGTGCCGTCGTGTTCGGCCATGCGCAAATGCAAACTGCGATCAATGCGATCAATGAGCTGGCTGATGAAGCTGCCGCCGACGCTTGGGACTGGCAACCTGCCGCCGAAGACACGGCCATGGTTGCGCGCCTGAAAACGCTGGCAGAAGACGGCCTGCAGCAAGCCTACGACATCAAGCAGAAACAGGCTCGCATGACGGCGGTAGACGAAATCCGCGCCCGTGCCTTTGCCGAACTGCTGAACGACAGCATGGATACCATCGCTGCCAACCACGTAAAAGATGCATTCCACCGTCTCGAAGCCAGCGTGGTGCGTAATCGCATCCTGGCCGGCCAGCCCCGTATCGACGGCCGCGACACGCGCACCGTGCGTCCCATCACGATCCGCACTGGCGTTTTGCCGCGCACCCATGGTTCGGCACTGTTTACCCGTGGCGAGACCCAGGCATTGGTTGTGACTACGCTCGGCACTGGCCGTGACGAACAAAAAATCGACGCGCTCGAAGGTTCGTACTCCGATCACTTCATGCTGCACTACAATATGCCTCCCTACGCCACCGGCGAAACTGGCCGCGTGGGCACACCGAAGCGGCGCGAAATCGGCCATGGCCGCCTGGCCAAACGCGCCCTGCTCGCGGTATTGCCGACCAAGGAAGAATTCGGCTACACCATGCGGGTCGTGTCTGAGATCACCGAATCCAATGGATCTTCTTCCATGGCATCCGTCTGCGGCGCGTGCCTGTCGCTTCTGGACGCAGGTGCGCCGCTGAAAGCGCACGTCGCTGGCATCGCGATGGGGCTGATCAAAGAAGGTGGTCGCTTCGCGGTACTGACCGATATTCTCGGCGACGAAGACCACCTGGGCGATATGGACTTCAAGGTTGCGGGCACCGAAAAAGGCGTGACCGCGCTGCAGATGGACATCAAGATCAAGGGCATTACCACCGAGATCATGGATGCCGCGCTAACCCAGGCCAAAGAAGGCCGCCTGCACATTCTCGGCATCATGAAAACGTCGGTGAGTGGCGTAAATCAGGAAATGTCGGCCTACGCGCCGCGCATTATCACGATGAAAATCAATCCGGAAAAAATCCGCGACGTGATCGGCAAAGGCGGCGCGGTGATTCGTGCGCTGACCGAGGAAACCGGCACCCAGATCGACATCCAGGAAGATGGCAACGTCAAAATCGCCTGCACCAGCACCGAGTCGGGCGAACTTGCCAAAAAGCGCATCGAGGAAATCACCGCTGAAGTCGAAGTGGGCAAGGTCTACGAAGGCACGGTCATCAAGCTGCTTGATTTTGGCGCAATCGTGAACGTGTTGCCGGGGCGCGACGGCCTGCTGCATATTTCGCAGATCGCGCACGAGCGCGTCAATACCATCGGCGAGCATCTTAAAGAAGGCCAGGTCGTCAAAGTGAAGATTCTGGAAGCCGATGAAAAAGGCCGCCTGCGTCTGTCGATGAAAGCCTTGCTGGATCCGCCAGCACCGGCAGCCGCCGCCAGCGAAACCACCGAAACCGAGAATTGAGCGGCGTTTACGGTTGATTTCAGGCTCTCGAAAACCGCGCCCAAGGGCGCGGTTTTTTATGTCTGGCTTACGCCAGAACAGGGGGAAACGCTATGCGCACCAACAAGCCTGTTCCACTTAAATTGGATTCGAGACCAAGTCTGGCGCGATGCAAATGCGCAATACGCGCAACGATAGTCAAACCGATGCCCGCGCCTTCGATGCTGCTTGATAAACGATGGAATGGCGCCAATACTGCTTCGCGTTGATGCAGAGGTATGCCCGAGCCATTATCGGAGATCAACCACGTCACCCCCTGCGCTGAGCCCTGCACGATCAAGGTAAGACTGGTGCCGCCATAGCGCCAGGCGTTATCGATCAGATTTGCCAGCATCTCGCGCAGTAACTGCGCATCGCCCATCAGCCATGCCTCATCCCCTTCAGCAGCAAAGCCGATTTCCACACCGGTTGCCAGCAATTGGGGTGCCCATTCGCGCGCGACCTCGCGCACCAGTTCAACACTGTCCAAACGACTCAGCAACACAGTATTTTCTGCTGCATCCACGCGCGCCAGCAACAGGAGTTTTCGCACCAGATTACCCATCCCTAGCGCTGCCTGCGCAATACGCTGCAAGGCATGTTGCCCTTCCTGCTGCTGGCCGGTAGCGAGTGCCGCTTCAGCCTGCGCACGAATTCCGGCAATGGGCGTACGCAGTTGATGCGCCGCATCGGCAACAAAACGCGATTGTCCCTCGACCGCTTCCGACAACCGATGTAACAGCGAGTTGATTTCATCCAGAAACGGCCGCAACTCCGCAGGCGTGCCGGCTAATGGAACCGGACTCAAATCCAGCGCCGGACGCTCCAGCAGACGATCGCGCAGACGGCGCACTGGCTCAAGCCCCCGTCCAACGCCGTACGCAATCGCAGCGGTTGCGGTCAAGGTCATCAGCAGCATCGGGATGACGATGGCAAGTGTCGCGCGCTCGGTCAAAGCGCTGCGGCGAGTCAATGTTTCGCTCACCTTGACTAGCGCAATACCCTTTGCACTCGTGCCCACAAGCGACAACCCATATGCTGCCACGCGCACTTTTTCACCATCCTTTATTCCGTCATAAATAATCAACTGACCTGGATTGAGCGGTTTATTTCCTGGCAATGGCGGCATATCTATTCCACCTTCTATTACTTTCCCCTGCTGATCCGTGATGCTGTGGGATAGCAAATCCTCCTGATCAAATGCCAGCAACTCACGCGCGGCCACCGGCAAATCAACTTGCACCTGGCCCTTCAAAACCTCCACCCGATCCGCCAACGCATAGGTTCGGCGCACCAGCGAGCGATCAAATGCAGCATTGATGAAATACGAACCGGAAAAATAAGCGACGACCCATAGCAGCAAAAAAAGCGGCAGCATCATCGATGCCATACGCATGATCAATTGCCATCTAAGGCTTGGGGGACTTTCACTCACAGCCTGGTTTCCAGCAGATAGCCCAAGCCGCGCAAGGTGCGGATCGACACGCCCGTGCCTTCCAGCTTGCGGCGCAAACGATGGATATAGACTTCGACTGCATTATCGCCCACGCCTTCATCCCACCCGGCCAGACGGTCTGCTATCGTTTCTTTGGCAATCACATTCCCGGCGCGGCTGATCAGAATTTCCAGCACGCTCACTTCACGCGCAGACAGCGTCAATGGTATTTCACCAATCCACGCCTGGCGTTTAACGCTGTCAAAAATCAATTTACCCAGGCGAGTCTCGGTATCAGCCTTGCCATACGCACGGCGCAGCAAGGCACGCAGCCGTGCCAACAATTCATCCAGCGAAAATGGCTTCAGGAGATAATCATCCGCGCCCGCATCAAGCCCGCATACGCGATCTTCGATCGTATCGCGTGCCGTCAGAATCATGACGGGCAAAATAGCTCCCCTCTTGCGCAAGCCTCGCAGCACATCCAGGCCTTCGCGCCGGGGCAAACCCAAATCCAGTAATACCGCATCATAGGTAAAGCCCGCTAGCGCACTGTCAGCCTGCACGCCATCACGCGCCCAATCAACCGTAAACCCCGCCTGGCGCACCGCCAGCATGACAGCTTCGCCCAATATCGGGTCATCTTCAACCAGTAGGATTTTCATAGCATGGAGTATGGGTTGCCCATCGAAAATCCGGCAGAGAGGGTGATCATAAAAATATCCGGATCATTTCGTTAATGTAAGGTTCATGTAAGTTATTGGCTGCATAGTGCGTTCCATGTTGGGCACATAGCACAGCATATTTAACCCTAACCGTATGGAGATTTACATGAACAAACTGATTATCGCTCTGATGGCAACTGCGTTTGCTGGTTCCGTGATGGCTGCTGATGCCGCTAAAATGGCAGCACCCGCTGCTGCACCCGCTGCATCCGCTGCCGCTGAAAAGCCCGCTGATGCACCGAAAAAAGCTCATAAAAAGCGTGCTAAAAAAGCGACTGCTAAAGCTGACATGGCTGCCGAACCCGCCAAGAAGTAATTCTTGCGGTTCACAAAAAACCGCGCTTTCGAGCGCGGTTTTTTTATGCCTTCATTCCCAGAAATGCCTGCCACCAACGCTGCCGCTGGCCAGTTACCACCCCGTTTATTTTCAACTCATGCGGCGCAACCTGGCTCATGATCCAGCCCGGTAAGATCGACGACTTTGTCGCGCTCGAACCGCACGAACTGCCGAGGTGATTCGGGTCGTAAATTTTAATAAAGTTGGGGTGATCAAAGTTGTCGGCGTACACGATCGCGCAATATTCTTCTTGATGTTCGCGACGCAACAGCACATCAATTTCGCTTGTAAATTGCCGCACCTTATCGTCCGACGACGGCTCTACTGGTACGCCCTGCCCCACTGCATACAAATACCAGCCTTCATCCGCCTTGATGTTTTCCCAGAACACACTTAACTGATCCCAGCGCATCACGCTGTATAGCAAACCGTTGTACTGTCGATCAAATTCGCTGGATTCAGTCATGGTGTGACGAAACTCAAGTAGTTGATACACGCCGGCTTTATTCGGCGGCCTGTGCTCGCGCTTTATTTCGCGACCTGACGTTCGCGTATCTCTTCGAGCGTTTTGCAATCGATGCACAGACTGGCTGTCGGGCGCGCCTGTAAACGATCCAGGCCGATTTCCACACCGCAAGCATTGCAATAGCCGTAATCACCGCTTTCGATCTTGGCGATAGTTTCGTTAATTTTCTTGATCAGCTTACGCTCCCTGTCCCGATTACGCAGCTCCAGCGCCATGTCGGATTCTTGCGTCGCACGATCGTTAGGGTCGGCAAACACGGTCTGCTCGTCCTGCATCGAATGCAGTGTGGAATCGATGTCATGCGACAATTCCGCTTTCCACGCATTGAGCATTTTGCGGAAATGCGCGAGCTGATTCTTGTTCATGTATTCTTCGCCTTTTTTAGCCTTGTAAGGCTCAAAGCGCTTTAAAGTTTCAGCCATCTCGTATCTCTTTTGTAAAAAGTAAATCTCTTCAAAAAATGCATTCCCGGGCAAAAGCCCAACCCGGATAAATAACAGAATTCACCCATAACCGCAACCAAAATGACACTACAAGCCCTGATATTCGACGTTGACGGCACCCTTGCCGATACCGAGCGCGATGGCCACCGCCCCGCTTTCAACCAAGCCTTTGCCGATGCCGGCCTCGATTGGCACTGGGACGTGGCGCTGTACGGCAAACTGCTCAGCGTGACCGGCGGCAAAGAACGGATGAAACACTATATCGACCACTATCGCCCGGACTATAGCAAGCCCGCCGATTTTGAGGAGATGGTGGCGGAACTGCACAAAAACAAGACCCTTCACTACACAAAACTGGCGGCGCTGGGCGGCATTCCAATGCGCCCCGGCGTCAAGCGGCTCTTGACCGAAGCGCGCGCTGTCGGCCTGCGCCTCGCCATTGCCACCACCACCACACCAGAAAATGTGACGGTACTGCTTGAACACAGCCTTGGAGCAGGTTCACAAGACTGGTTCGAAGTCATCGCCGCAGGCGACATTGTCCCGGCCAAAAAACCGGCGCCGGATATCTATCAATACACGCTACAAAAAATGGGCTTGAAGGCCGCTGACTGTCTGGCATTTGAAGATTCTGAAAACGGCCTGCGTTCCAGCCTCGGTGCCGGTCTTAGAACGCTGATCACCGTCAACGACTACACGCTGGATCATGATTTCACTGGCGCGGCTGTCGTGCTGACCAACCTGGGCGAGCCTGGCGCGCCCAACAAGCGACTTGCAGGTTCAGACCTCCATCAAACATTTGTCGATGTGACTTATTTAAGGGCACTACACCAGAATCAGACCTAGGGAAGCGCTGATTAATTCGTCATTCCCGCGAATGCGGAAATCCAGTGCCTTGATTTGACCGGGTTCCCGCCTGCGCGGGAACGACGAAATCGAATTAATCAGTGCCTCCCTAAGCGTTGTGCATCAGCGCCGCTTCCAGCGTATTTTCCAGCAGCGTCGCCACGGTCATCGGCCCCACGCCACCCGGTACCGGTGTAATCCAGCCTGCGCGTTCGACTGCGGTTTCAAACTCGACATCGCCGACCAATTTGCCGTCAGGCAGACGATTGATGCCGACATCAATCACCATCGCGCCTTCGCGGATCCAGTCGCCGGGGATCATGCGCGGACGACCCACACCCACCACCAGCACCTCGGCGCTGCGCACGAAGCTCTCAAGATCGCGGGTCGCGCTGTGGCAGATGGTGACAGTGCAACCGGCCAGCAGCAGTTCCAGGCTCATCGGACGGCCAACGATATTGGATGCGCCGACCATCACCGCATTTTTCCCGCGCAGCTCTTCGCCGGTAGCGCGTAACAGCGTCATAATGCCGCGCGGGGTGGATGGCCGCAGCGTCGGCATTTTCACCGCAAGCCGGCCGATGTTGTAGGGGTGAAATCCGTCCACATCCTTGTCCGGGCGGATGCGCTCGATCACGGTTTCGGTGTCGATATGCGGCGGCAGCGGCAACTGCACCAGAATGCCGTCGATGCTGGCATCCGCGTTCAGCGTGTCGATCAGCGCCAGCACCTCGGCCTGGGTGGTGGCAGTGGGCAGGTCGTGCGACACGCTGGTGACTGCAGCACGCTCACAAGCGCGTTTCTTGTTGCGCACATACACCGCCGAGGCGGCGTCGTCGCCCACCAGGATCACGGCAAGGCCGGGGCGGCGTTTTCCCTGCGCCTCGCGTTCGGCGACTTTGTCGTGAATCACCGCCAGAATGGTGTCGGCCATGGCCTTGCCGTCGAGAATATGCGCGCGCATCAATGCCACCAAAAGACAAAACGTGATTTTCCCGGAAAGTACCCCTAACACTCAAGCTAAAATTGACCTGCCCTGTCGCTCAAGGTATAGTTCGGCCTCTTCGAAACGCGCCCTTTGGTCGTTAGAGGTTTATAGGGCGGGGTGTAGCGCAGCCCGGTAGCGCGCCTGCTTTGGGAGCAGGATGTCAGGAGTTCGAATCCCCTCACCCCGACCACCCAACCGACCTCTTACTAAAGAAAGATAGCGCCCGAAGATTGAATCTCTCTGCCCGTAGCTCAACCGGATAGAGCACCAGCCTTCTAAGCTGGGGGTTACAGGTTCGATTCCTGTCGGGCAG
>JAYVLR010000200.1:0-8639 GCA_043759395.1 Thiobacillaceae bacterium | reverse complement strand
GCTGGTCATTTTCATTTCACTGCGATTGGAAAACTCGCGCATCGGCCGCGCCTGGGTCGCCATCCGCGAAGACGAAATCGCCGCCGCCGCGATGGGAATCAACACCCGCAATCTCAAGCTATTGGCGTTTGCGATGGGCGCGACCTTCGGCGGGCTGGCGGGGGGCTTGTTCGCCAGTTTTCAGGGCTTCATCAGCCCCGAGTCATTCAACCTGATGGAATCGATCATGATTCTGTGCATGATCGTACTGGGCGGCATGGGGCATATTCCCGGCGTGATTTTTGGCGCAGTGGTGCTGACCTTGCTACCGGAGGCGCTGCGTTACACCGGCGATCTGCAGCGTTCGCTTTTGGGGCAGATTTACGTCGACCCGGCTGATCTGCGGATGTTGCTGTTCGGCTTGGCGCTGGTGGTGGTCATGCTGTACCGCCCGGCAGGACTGATTCCCTCTGCGCGGCGGCGGCGTGAACTGGAAGCCAGCGGCGGCATTCTGGAACAGGAACAGGCGAGCCTCGCCGACGTGTCGAAGTGAGCGCGTTGTTAAGCGTGTGCGGGGTGTCCAAAGCCTTCGGTGGCTTACAGGCTTTGTCCGACATTACGCTCGCTGTCAATGCGGGCGAAATTTTTGGCCTGATCGGCCCGAATGGCGCGGGCAAAACCACCTTGTTCAATACCCTGACCGGGCTGTACCGCATCGACAGCGGCGAGATTCGGCTGGGCGACGCGCGCCTCGACACCGCCAAGCCACACCAGGTGTTGCAGCACGGCCTGGCGCGGACCTTCCAGAATATTCGCCTGTTCGCGCACATGACTGCGCTGGAAAATGTGCTGGTGGGTCGCCATGCGCGCACGCATTCTGGTGTGTTCGGCGCGGTATTGCGTACCTCAGCCACGCGCGCGGAAGAGGCAGATTCGCGCCTGCGTGCTCAGGCCTTATTGCGCCGCGTCGGTATCGGGCAGCACGCTGAGCGGCTGGCCAAGCATCTTTCCTATGGTGACCAGCGCCGCCTGGAAATCGCGCGTGCGCTGGCATCCGAACCTAAAATCCTCGCGCTCGATGAGCCGGCAGCGGGAATGAACCCGGCGGAACGCACAGCGCTTAGCGAGCTGCTGCTGAAACTCAAGGCCGACGGCCTGACGCTATTGTTGATCGAGCACGATGTCAAACTGGTCATGGGGCTATGCGACCGCCTGGCGGTACTCGATTACGGCGTGAAAATCGCCGAAGGCACGCCCGCTGCGGTGAGCCGCGACCCGCTGGTGATTGCCGCATATCTGGGAGACGAAACTTTATGAGCGCTCTGCTTGTGGTTCGCAATCTCAGCGTGGCGTATGGCGGTATCCAGGCGGTGCGCGACACCAGCCTGGAGGTGGGTGAAGGCGAAATGGTGTGTCTGATCGGTGCCAACGGCGCGGGCAAGACCACCACGCTCAAGGCGGTTAGCGGTTTGATCGTGCCAACAAGCGGGGTGGTTGAGTTTGACGGGCATGACATCTCTCGCCGGGCTGCGCACGATATAGCGCGTCGGCGATTGGTGTTGGTGCCGGAAGGACGCGGTATTTTTCCGCGCATGTCGGTACTGGAAAATCTGTTGATGGGGGCGTATTGCCGCCGCGATCTGGCCGAAATCCAGCGCGACACGGATCGGATCTATGGGCTGTTGCCGCGTCTGGCTGAGCGGCGTCAGCAAATTGCTGGCTTATTGTCGGGTGGCGAACAACAAATGCTGGCGTTGGGACGCGCGATGATGGCGCGCCCGCGCTTGCTCTTGCTGGACGAGCCAAGCATGGGCTTGGCACCGCTGATGGTGCAGGCGGTGTTTGACATCATCAAGCAAATTGCCGCGAGCGGTGTTTCGGTTTTCTTGATTGAGCAAAACGCCCACCTTGCACTGAAAACCTGCGCGCGTGGCTATGTTATGGAGAGCGGTAGCATCAGCCTTGCCGATACAGCCAGCGCACTAGCAGCAAACCCCGCAGTCAGACGAGCCTATCTTGGTGAGTAGTTGTGCGGCCTACATACAACACGAAGACCCTTTAAAGCGTATTTAATACCTGCATATTTTAATTAGATAAAACATATATGCTAATATTCAACCCGGACGTGAGTGACTGTTTTCCCCCAACCGCTATGCTGTATTTTTAAGGAGCTACACCATGCAAATCGTTAAACTGACCGCTACCCTCATCGCCGCCACTGTATCTGCTGTTGTATTTGCAGACGGTACCGCATCTGCTTATGGGGCTGCTGCGCCAACAACAACGGCAACGCCTGCTTCGCCAGAGGCGTGGGTCGCCAAGATGACCGATCCGACCCAGAACGCATCTGCGTTCAAGGATCCCCAAAAATTCATGCCCTGGCTGATTGCTGTGACCGATCCCTCGACCGCGATGGCGATGGGCAACGCGATGATGAACCCAAACACCAGCCTCAAAATGATGACCGGCTTCATGTCGCCTGCTGCGTTCCAGAACTATATGCAGTTTATGGATCCCGCTGTTGCCATGAAGTGGATGGGTGCCGCCATGGATCCTAATTTCTATACGGCTGCAATGACTACGATGGCGAATCCGAGCACGATGATGAAAATCATGATGATGCCGATGGATCCGCGCATGATGAACATGGGTATGCAGATGATGAACCCCAGCCTGTATACCAGCTGGATGATGGCACCGATGAGTCCCCAGGCCATGAGCGCCATGATGGCACCCATGAATCCAGGCATGTACACCAACTGGATGGGCGCAGCGATGAACCCTGCCACCTACGGGTCGATGGGCAGCATGATGAGCCCGATGATGATGGCGCCGCCTGCGGCACCTGCTGCGGAACCCGCCAGGTAATCGGTCGATTGATCTGTGCAAAAGGCTCCGCTATCAAACAGGAGCCTTTTGCACGTGAAAAACCCGGACATTGAGCATCTATCCTGACACGCGGGAGGGTGCTGGATCATCGGCTCAAGTTGGAATAAAGCCACAGACGTGCAACCCGGTACGAAAATATCATCAGTGCGTCGGCTCAGACAACCAGAATATGCTAATATACGGACTGGCTAACATTCGACGCAACATTTTTCAACCCGTAGTTTTATTTTTTAGGAATCACCATGCAAATCGCTAAACTGACCGCTTCCCTGATCGCCGCCGCTGTGTCTACCGTTGCCTTCGCAAACGGCACCGCTCCTGCTAACGCTACCGCGCCTGCTGCGGTCGCTGCTGCAACCCCCGCTTCTTCCGAAGCATGGGTTGCCAAAATGACTGACCCGACCCAGAACGCTTCGGCATTCAAGGATCCCAAGAATTTCATGCCCTGGCTGGTTGCTGTAACTGATCCTGGCACCGCACTCAGCATGGCAAATGCTGGCATGAACCCCAACACCGGCCTGAAGATGATGACTGGCCTGATGAACCCGGCTTCGTTCCAGAACTACATGGGTTTTGCTGACCCGGCAGTCGCGATGAAGTGGATGGGCGCTGCAATGGATCCCAACTTCTACACCGCCGCAATGACCACGATGGCCAACCCCAGCACGATGATGAAAATCATGATGTTGCCGATGGATCCGCGCGTGATGAACATGGGCATGCAAATGATGAACCCCAGCCTGATGACCACCTGGATGGCCGCACCGATGCAGCCCCAGGCCATGAACGCCATGATGGCTCCGATGAATCCGGCTACCATGACCAACTGGATGGGCGTTCTTGCCAACCCGAAGACCTACGGTCCGATGGGCGACATGATGAACCCCGCTGCTGCGACTGGCGCTGCTGCGCCGATGTCGGGCATGATGGATCCTGCCATGATGAATAACATGATGGCGCCGATGACCAGCATGATGGGTGGCATGAATCCGCTGGCGATGATGACCCCGCCTGCTGCCAAGTAATCCGGTAGCGGTGTTGGTAAAAAAGCCCCGGCTCTGCGCCGGGGCTTTTTTTGTCCTGGGCATTTTGCAACCCCAGTAGATCAGTGTTTGAAGGGGTGGAAACCGCGCTCGGTAAGTACGGCATCCAGGGGCGCATCCCATAGGTCGTGCGGTAGTGTGTCTACCCGTTGGCATTCATAACCCACACCGATCAGCAGCGGTTTTTTCCATATTCGACGTCGCGTCAAATACGCCAGGGTCGCATCGTAATAGCCGCCACCCATTCCCAGGCGTTGTCCCTGATGATCAAAGCCCAATAACGGCATGAACAGAATATCCAGTTGCTGGGCGCGAAGGGGGTGTGGGTCGGACGGCTCGGGAATACCATAGCGATTAGCCGTCATTCGGTTCTTGCCATTCAGCCGCGCAAATCGCAACACGCGATCATGACCAGAAATTACTGGCAAACAGCACACGCGCTTCATCCACAAGGCCTGATTCAGCAGCGGGAGCACATCGAATTCCGCACCATGCGGAAGATAAAATCCAATCCGCCGGGCGCGCAAAAACAGGCCATGCCGGAGCGCCAGCCGCAAAGCGCGCAGCGCAGCCTTGCTGCGTTCATCCGGCTTGATGCCCGAGCGCAGCGCTTTCAGATGGCGGCGTAAAGTGGATTTATTCATTATCGAGTCGGCCATTAAACAGTTTGCTTTGGCAGGTTGATTATGGCTTATCGTCTGTTTTTCAGACGTCGCTGCCGACTCAATAACACGCTGTTTTAATTGTTTATTGCTTCGGCCTCAGCGGATGCAAGAAAAATACGGGGTGTTACGAGAAATAATAATGATTCAAATTTTTAAGTGGCCGAATCAATAAAAGAGAGGGCTCCCCGCCTGTGCCGACCGGCCACTATCCTTGAACCTGGGTCCAAGGAGGTTGCAGCAACACCGCTTTCAGGTTCATTCGCATGGAACGTACACACCAGCAGATTTAAGTGCCGCAACCAAGCGCAAGCGCATTGGTACAAAGGAATTGCAGCCATTGCGAACACCGCAGGGAGCAACGCCAGTTTAAAAGAGTTTGTCCTGTTCTTCCAGCACGGCGTCTAATAAATTATTGCAATGCTTGAGTCGGCTGCGCGCGTCCACAACCAGGCTGCCGCCGCCCTTGGTGAGCAGGTCGTGTGCCATATTCAAACCCGCCATGATCGCAATGCGCTCTGCACCAATCACCTTGGCATCGTCGCGAATCATGCGCATTTTTTCATCGAGATAGTCTGCCGCAGTAATCAGTGCGGATTCTTGTTCACGCGTACAGGCAACTTTGTAGGCACGGCCCAGAATATGAATTTCAATCGAGCGTGCGGCGGCCATCAAGCATCTTCCGGAAGTTTATCGGCGAGCGTCTGCAAACGCGCCCTGGCCGATTCAAGTTTGACGTGCAACTGCTTTGTTTCCTGCTGTGCGGCCAGTAACTGTTGACGCAATGCGATATTGTCGCTGCGCAGCAGTTGGTAGCGGCTCGTTAGCAGTTGGATTTTTGCTTCAAGCGTATCAAGTTCCGCAATCATGGCACCAACTATAGGGGGCGAGCGCTGGATGGTCAATCGCCATGTGGGCAGCCAGTCCGCACAAAAAAGCTCAAGCCGGGCGCAGTTGAATCGGTATCATTGAAATATGGACACAAAATTCATCTCCCCTATCGATCTTACCGAAACCACGCTCAGCAGTGAGACCGTTTATCAGGGTCGTCTCATGCAGGTTAAATGCGACCGCGTGCGACTCCCCGGCGGTGCCGAGTCCACGCGCGAATACATCATCCACCCCGGTGCCGTCATTATCCTTCCGGTGTTCGGCAATGGCGACGTGCTGCTTGAGCGCCAGCACCGTTATCCTCTGCGCCGTGATTTCATCGAATTCCCTGCGGGGAAAATCGATCCGGGCGAGAGCGATCTGGCCTGCGCCAAACGCGAGTTACGTGAAGAAACGGGCTACATAGCTACGGACTGGCAGCATGTCACCACGCTCTATCCCTGCATCGGTTACGCTGATGAGCGCATGGAGTTTTATCTGGCGCGGGGCTTGGAACACGTCGGCAACGCACTGGATGAAGACGAGTTCCTGGAAGTGTTCCGGCTGCCATTTGCCGAGGCGATGGCCTGGCTAAAGAACGGAAAAATCTGCGAAACAAAAACTGCGGTGGGATTGTTCTGGCTGGAAAAAATTATCAATCAGGCATGGATTGATAAATCAATCTGATGCACCGAGTTTCTGCTGCAAGCCCGCCGCAGGATAAAACATTTTTTTGCGTTTGCCTTGGCTGGCCTCATCCAGAAAGCCTTGCGCAGCCAGACTTAAAAGGTCGGCGCGCGCTGTGGCGTAAGCGATCTGGTGTGAGCGTTGATGGCTCTCGATGGTGAAGTATTCATCGGGACGTTTGAGTGCGTGAGCCAAGAGCACGGTCTGCCGGTGATTCAATTGCTTGTCGCCCGTGTGCAGGTTTCTGAGCTGTGCGCTAAACCGGGCTTGTTCGCGCTGTTTTTGTTCCAAATAGCGATAAAGTGCCGTCAGCCCATCAAGGATGACCTGGGTCTGGTGCAGCAGAAAATACGTGGCGTCGCCTGCGTCAGTTTCAGTCAGCAAATAGGCGCGCGCATATTGCGCGGGCGCTTTTTTCAGGATGCGCGAAATCGAAAGATATTCAGCCAGCCAATAGCCCTGCTTAGCCATATACCAGTAGAACAAGGTACGCGCCGTTCGACCGTTGCCGTCGGCAAACGGATGATCGTATCCGATCATGAAATGCAGCAGAATTGCGCGCACCACAGGGTGGGTAAACGTGCCTTCGGAA
Source organism: Thiobacillaceae bacterium (assembly GCA_043759395.1). Classification (GTDB taxonomy): domain Bacteria; phylum Pseudomonadota; class Gammaproteobacteria; order Burkholderiales; family Thiobacillaceae; genus Thiobacillus. The sequence continues at coordinate 1,917 of JAYVLR010000200.1, read as the reverse complement.
ACTGGAGTGTTGGCAAAATCACATAATATTTGCAGGCGTGCCGAGAGTTCGCGTGCCAGGGGCGGGCGATGCAGCACCAGCCGTTCGTCGTTCGGCGCGACAACTTCTATATCGTCGCGCGTGCGGAGTTGACCGCAGTCTTCGGGGTGTTCCAGCGTGCTCTGGGTCAGCACACGCTGCAATTCGATCACATGTTTGGGTTCAAGGGTATTGCCACAAATGTCGCGGATAGTCTGCATCGCCTCGAAGTTGTTGAAAATCATCCGTTCGCTGTGCGTGCGCGGTTTGCGTCCTTCGCGCAGCATGGTTTCGGCGACACGTCGGGTAGTCGATGCGCCTTCTAGTTGGCTTGAGGTAATCGCTTCCTCAATCAGGTTACCCATCAGGTAACGTCCCTGCTCTGCGCGCAGCGCCGCATTATCCCCTCCGCCTGGTATCAAACCTGCGCTCCGATCAATCTCATGGAGACTTTTTAGCAAAGGCTCGGGCAAACTGTAACTAAACGGGTGTCCGTGTTTGTCCCGAAAAGGTAGTTCGTGAGCACCGCTTCTGCGCGCCATACGCAGCGCCAGCCACCAGGTCTTGTGATTAAGCCCTGCGGGGGGCGTGCGTTGGCGCAGGTCGTCCCAGTGCAGATAATGCCCGTGTGCCAACGGCCCTATATTGGGCAGGGCAAACCGGGGCAACATCTCTGGTGTCACTGCCTGCATTAGTTCATCGAGCGGCGGCGGGGATAGCGGGATTTTCATTTTTTACTATCAATAAAATATAAATTGATAGTAATTGATATTCCGCCAGCTATCAAATTGATGATGATTGATGCTATTTGATGAAGCCTGATTTCCTGTTCCCGTGCAGGCCGGGTTAGTAAGCCAGATTCGGCGCAAGCCACCTTTCTGCTTCTTCCATGCTCCAGCCCTTGCGGCGGGCGTAGTCTGCGACCTGGTCGCGTTCCAGTTTGGCGACGGCGAAGTACTGGCTGTCGGGGTGCGAAAGATAAAACCCTGATACTGCCGCTGCGGGCCACATCGCGAAGTTTTCGGTAATCATCACGCCGGTGTTTTCGGTGGCATTCAATAATGCAAACAGTTCCGCTTTTTCGCTGTGTTCAGGGCAGGCGGGGTAGCCGGGCGCGGGGCGAATGCCCTGGTATTTTTCGGCGATGAGATCGTCGTTACTGAGCGACTCGTCGGGGAGATAGCCCCAGTATTCCTGACGCACACGGCGGTGCAGGTGCTCGGCGAAAGCTTCGGCCAGGCGGTCGCACAGGGATTTGAACAGGATGGCGTTGTAGTCGTCGTGCGCAGCTTCAAATGCTTTGGCGCGCTCGTCTTCGCCGATTCCTGTTGTCACCACAAACGCGCCGAGATAATCGGCTACGCCCGACGCTTTGGGGGCGACAAAATCGGCGATGCACAGATTGGCGCGGCCTGTGGGTTTTTTCATTTGCTGGCGCAGGTTGTGCCAGGTCATCAAGACCTCAGTGCGCGATTCGCCGGCGTAGAGTTCGATGTCGTCATCGTTCACCGTATTCGCCGGGAACAGGCCGAACACGGCGCGCGCCTCGATCCAGTTCTCGGCGATCATGGTTTTGAGCATCGCCTGTGCGTCGATGAAGAGCTTGGTCGCCTCGACACCGACGACTTCGTCGCTGAGTATTTTCGGATATTTGCCGTGCAATTCCCACGCGGCGAAGAACGGCGTCCAGTCGATCACCTCCGCCAGTTTTGCCAGGTCGTAGGCTAGCAGCACTTGTACGCCGGGCTGGTTCGGCGCGGGCGGCTGGTACGCCGCCCAGTCAATGGGGAATTTATTGGCGCGCGCCTCGGCGAGTTTCAGGCGCACGGTGTCGGACTTGTGCTTCAAGTGCCGCTCGCGGGTGACGGCGTAATCGGCTTTAACCTCGGCGACAAAGGC
>JAYVLR010000199.1:0-6158 GCA_043759395.1 Thiobacillaceae bacterium | reverse complement strand
AGATTGGATTTGACTTCGGCTTTCAACTTTGAAACGTCGCCATCATCTACACCTAGCGCGCGCGCAAACTCGGCATCTACTGCAGGTAAGCTGGGTGCCTGGATTTCTTTCACCTGGATTTCGAAATGCGCCGACTTACCTGCCAATTCCTGAGCTGAGTAATTGTCAGGGAACGTCAGATCAAAGTCCTTGTTGTCACCCGCTTTCAGCCCCGTCAAATTTTGTTCGAAATCTTTCAGCAGGCGGCCTTCGCCAATCACAGCGTTAATATCCTGCCCACTCCCGCCCGCGAAAGCTTCGCCAGCAATTGTGCCCTGATAATCGAATTTGATCAGATCGCCTTCCATTGCGGCACGTTCAACCACCTCAAAGCTGCGCCTCTGTTTTTGCAACACTTCCAGGGTTTTGTCGATCTCGGCTTCCCCAATCGTCACAACCGGCTTGCTGATTTTCTCGGCATTTAATGCACCAACAGAAACATCAGGATAGACCTCAAACAGCGCACTAAACACCAACTCATTCGCGCCATCTGTACCCGCTTTAGGCTCAAACCGGGGATAGCCTGCAATTCTGAGTTGCTGGCTCTGTACCACCTGCCCAAATTGATTTTGCAAAGACTCGCCAAGCACTTCCTGGCGTACGCCAGGAGCATATTGGCGGGCGATCGCTGCCATAGGCGCCTTGCCTGGGCGAAACCCGTCCATTTTCACATTGTGTGACATTCTTTTCAGGCGGCTCTGAACCTCGGCCTCAACCTGCGACATCGGCACACCAATATCCAAACGGCGGGCCAAGCCCTCAAGAACTTCAAGATTTGCTTGCATAAAACACGTCCTGGTGAAATATGAAAATGCTACGATAAAAAACCATGGTGGTGCGAAAGGGGGGACTCGAACCCCCACACCTTACGGCGCTGGAACCTAAATCCAGTGCGTCTACCAATTCCGCCACTTTCGCCCAATTCCGTCACTTCCGCTGCGCAACGACAAATTATCCGGTCAATAAGTGTAATATAATCAATATGATGCTGTCACCAAGCAGGCTGGCTATCCCCGCTAAGTCATTATTCCCACTCTGTTTTTTTATTGCCAGTGTCCGTCAATCACTACGAAAACTTCCCGGTTGCATCGATCCTGCTGCCAAAACGCTTGCGATCTGCGGTTGAAACCATTTACTGGTTTGCGCGGTCTGCGGACGATATTGCCGACGAAGGTGATGCCGCAGCCCAGGAACGGCTGGTCGAACTGAATCGCTACTCGGCGTTCCTGGACATGATCGAAAATGGAGAAACCCCCGACCACCCTATTTTTTCTCCACTGGCACATGTAATTCATAACCACCATCTACCTATCCAGCCATTCCGTGATCTGCTCTCGGCTTTTTCCCAGGACGTAGAAAAGAAACGCTATGCGAATCTGGGCGAACTTATCGATTATTGTCGGCGCTCTGCCAATCCTGTCGGGCGCCTGATGATGCACTTGTATGGCGATCATGACACACGACATTTAGCCTATTCGGATGCGATTTGCACCAGTTTGCAACTGATCAATTTTTTGCAGGATATCGCGGTTGATTTCAGTCATGACCGGATTTATCTGCCGCAGGACGAGATGCTTTCTCACCATGTTACTGAGTTGCAAATCGCACGCGGGGACAGCGGCAGCTTGTGGTACCCCTTCATGCAAAAGCAAATCGAGCGTGCTTGCAAGCTGCTCCAGTCAGGCACCCCCTTGGGCAAACAGTTGCGTGGCAGAATTGGATTGGAATTGCGTATGACGATTTTGGGAGGCGATGCAATATTGCGCAAACTGCACGCTGATCCTGCATGCGTCTTTCGCCATCGCCCGGTGCTCACACGACGAGACTGGATTTTAATACTGAGCCGTGCACTATTCGGATAATGGATCCACATCAATATTGCCAGACTCAGGCTACGGCGAGCGGCTCCAGTTTTTATTACAGTTTTCTCTTCCTGCCGCAAGAAACCCGGCGTGCAATCACTGCGTTCTATGCGCTGTGCCGCGAACTGGATGATGTGGTGGATGAGTGCCATGATCAGAACGTGGCCACAAACAAACTTAATTGGTGGCGTAGTGAGCTGAAACGCATGGCGCGCGGCGCTCCTGAGCATCCTGTCACCCGCGCTTTGATCGACACACCCCAAGGTCGCACATTGCCGCAGGAATTGCTATTGGAAATCGTTGACGGAATGGCGATGGATTTGGCTTACAAACGCTACCCAGATTTCAAAACCTTACAGCTTTATTGCTACCGTGTTGCAAGTGTCGTCGGTGAACTTGCAGCACGCATTTTTGGCTACAAGGATCCCGGAACCAGCCAATACGCTCATGATCTTGGCTTGGCATTCCAACTCACCAACATCATTCGCGATGTTGGTGAAGATGCACGTCGTGGCCGGATTTATTTGCCTCAAGCTGAGCTCGATCAATTTAACGTAAGCGAAGCGGACATTCTGCAATCGCGGCCGACCCCGGCCTTTAAGTTGCTGATGCAGTTCCAGTACGAGCGGGCGCACGGTTTATATACAAAAGCGCTAAGTGAACTACCCATAGTGGATCGCAAAGCGCAGCGTCCTGGATTGGTCATGGCCGCCATTTATCATGCTTTACTCGACGAAATCCGTCGCGATGCGTTTCCGGTGCTGCAAGCGCGCGTATCACTTACCCCGGTTCGAAAACTCGGGCTCGCCAGCAAGACCTGGCTCATGGCATGAAGCGTGTTGCCGTAATTGGCGGCGGGTGGGCTGGTTGTGCTGCCGCCTTGAGCCTCGCAGAGGCAGGCGTTCAGGTTACGTTGTACGAAGCCGGCAATACACTCGGCGGGCGCGCCCGCGCCGTAGAAATGAATGGGCTGATACTGGACAACGGACAGCATATTCTGCTGGGCGCTTACACCCAGACTTTAGAACTGATCGCCTCAGTCACGCCGCAGACAACCCACACGCACCCCGAGATGGCTTCACTCTTGCGATCGCGGCTCGTGCTTGAGCAGCCGCCAATCTTTAAACTTGAATGCCCAAACTTGCCCGCTCCTTTTCATTTACTGGCCGGTTTGCTCAATGCGCGCGGTCTTGGGTGGATGGACAAACTCGCCGCTATACGCTGGGCTAACCAGGCCATAAACAGCAGCGCACAGGCTGACACAAGCGTAGCCAGCTTGATCGCTGACCAACCCGAGTGTGTGCGCAAAGCTTTGTGGCAACCGCTATGCATATCCGCACTCAATACACACCCGGGACAAGCTAGCGCGGAGACGTTCAAATACGTATTAAAAACAGCCTTTGGCAAATCACGTTGCCATAGTGATTTGTTGTTCCCGCGAGTCGACCTAAGCTCACTATTTCCACAACCTGCTGCACAGCGCGTGATCGAACAGGGTGGCAATATACGCTTGCGTACACGCGCACGGGAAGTTCGATGCGATGTCGATGGTGTGACCGTAAGCACGCAACATGATTCATCGCAATATGACAGCCTTATCTTTGCTGTGGCTCCATACCATCTCAGCCAACTTTGCACGACCATACCAGAGTTCAGCGGCATCATCGAATACATCAAAGCCTATGATTACGAAGCTATCGCAACGGGCTATTTACAATATCCTGAGAGCATCCATCTACCTCGACCGATGTTGGCACTCAGCGGCGAACCCGCGCAATTCGCATTTGATCGCGGACAAACGCACGGCCAAGCGGGACTCATTGCCATTGTCGTGAGCGCCGCGTCCAATTTATTAGGGAAAACACAATCCAGCTGGCTATTGCAAGCGGAACAACAACTGGCTCGCATCGCTGCGTTACCCCCTCCCCTCTGGCGTAAAACCATCATTGAAAAGCAAGCCACCTATACCTGCCGACCCAATATGCGCCGCCCTGACAATGTCACGCCGCACCCCCGCCTTTTTATTGCGGGTGACTACACAACAGGTTCCTATCCTGCAACACTCGAAAGTGCCACCATGAGCGGAGTAAAATCCGCTCACGCCTTACTTAATATTTTATGAAAAACTACACACCGCCATCAGACCTTCTTAAAGATCGCGTCATCCTTGTAACCGGTGCCAGTTCAGGATTGGGCCGTGCGGCCAGCTTGGCGTATGCCCGTCACGGTGCGACGGTGGCACTGCTTGCCCGCAATGAAGAAAAACTAGAAGCGGTTTATGATGAAATCCTCGAAGCGGGATGGCCTGAACCCGCAATATTTCCTTTCGATCTCGCAGTGGCTGACGACCGTGGCTTTGAAACGCTGACCGGCACAATAGGCCATCATCTCAAGCGATTAGACGGTATTCTGCATAGCGCGCATGCCTTCACAAGCCTAAGTCCACTTCACCTGCAAACGCTGGACCAATGGCTAACTCTCTTCAGAGTCAATCTGATCGCACCGTTTGCCTTAACGCGTGCCTGTCTGCCACTACTGCAAATGTCGCCCGATGCTTCAGTTATTTTTACCGGCGAAACGCACGGCCATCAACCCGCCGCGTACTGGGGCGGTTATGCCATCGCAAAGTCAGGACTGGAAACGCTGACAAAAATCTGGTCAGCCGAGTTTGAGAAAAATCTGCTGATTCGTTTTAACACCTTAATTCCGGGTCCAGTAGCCACAACATTTCGCGCCCGCACACATCCGGGGCAGCTCGCGGATTTACTGCCGCAAGCCGTAACACTGATGCCGCAGTATTTATACATGATGGGTGCAGACAGCCTGGCTATTCGCAGCCAGATTATCGAATGCCAAGCGTGAACACATTGCCATTCAAGAAAATCGGCCGTTACCAGATTCTTGAGTTAATCGGCCAGGGCGCGATGGGCACCGTCTACAAAGCGCTTGATCCGCTTATTGAGCGCACGGTCGCCATTAAAACCGTACCGATTACACGCCTGAAAGAGGAAGGCGTTGAGTTCGAGTCGCGCTTTTTACGTGAGGCACAAAGTGCGGGGCGATTGTCGCATCCCAACATCGTTACCATTTACGATGTTGGTGAGACAGACGAAGTCGCTTACATCGCGATGGAATATCTTTCCGGCACAACCTTGCGTGACATCATGGATCATGGGCCAATGCCGCTCGATCTGGTGTTGAATACTGCGTTTCAGATCACCGAAGCCTTGGCCTACGCTCACGAACACGGCGTGATTCACCGCGATATCAAACCCTCAAATGTTGTGATTACCCGACAGCGCGGTCAAGTCAAGCTGACTGATTTCGGCATTGCTCACCTAACCAATAGCGAACCAACCCGCGCCGGGCTCATGCTGGGATCACCGCGCTATATGTCGCCAGAACAAGCCATGGGGCGTGATATCGATGGTCGCTCTGATATCTTTTCTCTTGGTGCAGTCCTGTTTGAAATGATCACAGGGGAGTATGCATTTAAGGGTGAAAGCCTGCCCAGTATTTTGTATCAGGTCATCAACGAGCCACCTGCATCAGCCACCACATTGCGTCCCGAGATTAATCCAGCGTTCGCTCGAATTATCATGCGTATGCTCGACAAACAAGCGGCTGCGCGGTTCGATTCACGTACCTTAATTCATGAGCTACACCGGGCGACACAACCCCCCCCCATCTCAGTCAGCACGAAAGTTGAAAACCGTGTTCACCGGTCATTACCCGTCATCGCTTTCCTCACTCCTTTTTTAGTTTTTTTCATCATAGGCATTGGAATCATCCTGATTGGCCACTTCTTATCCACGACGCCTAAAGACATCGGTTCACCGGCTAACCTAACAACCCTCGCCACCTCAACTAAATCTGGCACACTCACTAACGCCACTCCCGGCACCTCTAGACAAATAGTGCAAGCTGCAAAGTTGGACCCACAGCCTAAACAAAACTCCGTAACGACAGTTAGCTCCAAACTTCCTCACGACGCTTATTTACATGGTTTGGATGCAAAAAAAATCGAACTGGAAGTACGGAAGACAGAATTGTTACTGCAATACACGCAGGCACATCCAGATGTTCAATCGATAGAACGGCAATTGGATCAACTAGCGCGTGAGCGTAGGCGGTATCTTAAGAAGCATAAGTGAAAATTATAGTGGATCCCGATTTCCGGACATTAAATCAAGATGGTAGCCTGCCTTAAAAAGGAGCAGGTTGTGAGTGAAACGAAGCGCAAGCATTTCAGCAGTG
>JAYVLR010000198.1:0-5571 GCA_043759395.1 Thiobacillaceae bacterium | reverse complement strand
CGCTGCGCCGATGTCCTGCGCTAACGTGCGGATGTAGGTACCCGAACTGCACTTCACGGTGAAGATCACTTGGGGCAGCGCGCATTCGATCAGGTCCAGGGTGTGGATAGTAATGCGGCGCGGCGGGCGGTCAATTTCGATCCCGGCGCGGGCGTATTCGTAAAGCGGTCGCCCCTGATGTTTGAGCGCCGAATGCATCGGCGGGATTTGCTCGATTTCGCCCATGTAGCGCGGCAGCACGGCGCGTATGTCTTCGGCACTGACCGTCACCTGGCGGGTCTGCATCACCTCGCCTTCAGGGTCGCCGGTGGTGGTGGTCACGCCAAGCTGCATCACGGCGCGGTAGGTTTTATCGGCGTCCAGCAGATAGTGCGAGAACTTGGTGGCTTCGCCATAACACAATGGCAGCAGGCCGTCGGCAAACGGATCGAGCGTGCCGGTGTGACCAGCCTTCTGCGCATTCAGCAGACGTTTGGCTTTTTGTAAGGCGGTATTGGAAGTCAGGCCGACGGGCTTGTTCAGCAGCAGCACGCCGTCAATAATTTGGCGGGCTGGTTTCACAGGAAAATTATTGTTCGTCAGGGCTGCGTACTTCAGAATCGCTTGTGTCAGGATCCGCTGCTTCTGGGTTGCGTGTGCGGTCTTCTGCCACAGCAGTTTCGATCAGTTGCGATAACTGCATGCCGCGCTCGACCGAGTGGTCGTAAACGAAACTGATTTTTGGAACTTGCCGCAACTGCATGCGATGCGATAGCTGGGTGCGCAAAAATCCGCTGGCGCGCTGCAAACCCAGCAGACACAGTTCGTGTTCTGTGTTGCCGCCGAGTGTGGTGAAAAAGACCTTGGCGTGATCCATGTCGCGCGTGACTTCCACCTCGGTGATGGTCAACATGCCGACACGCGGGTCTTTCACTTCCAGCCGGATCAGATCGGACAGCTCGCGCTGCATCTGGTCGGCAACGCGGCGCGCGCGGGGAAAGTCTTTGGGCATACTATAAGTTAGGCGTGAGGCGTGTCATCGCGAGGCCGACAGGCCGTGGCAATCCGGCAGCGCTGCCGGATTGCCTTGGCTGCGCTTCGCAATGACTGCGTTCTCATCACTCCTCACGCCTCACAGAGCCCGGGCGATTTCCACCACCTCGAATATTTCGAGATGGTCGCCTTCGAGCAGGTCGTTAAAGTTCTTGATGCTGAGACCGCATTCGAAGTTGGATTTCACTTCTTTCACATCGTCCTTGAAGCGTTTCAGTGAATCGAGTTCGCCCTGGTGGATGACGACATTGTTGCGCAGCACACGCACACCGGCGTTGCGCTTGATTACGCCGTCTTGCACGTAACAGCCGGCGATGGTGCCGATCTTCGAAATATGGAAGACCTGGCGCACTTCGACCATGCCGATCACGCTCTCCCGTTTCTCCGGCACCAGCATTCCGGACAGCGCCGCTTTTATTTCATCGACGGCTTCGTAAATGATGTTGTAGTAACGCAGATCAACGCCCGATGATTCGGCCAGCTTGCGCGCCAGCGCATCGGCGCGCACGTTGAATCCGATCAGTACCGCTTTGGACGCAAGCGCCAGGTTGACATCGGACTCGGTAATTGCGCCTACGCCGCTATGAATGATGTTGACTTTAACTTCGCTGGTCGACAGTTTGCCCAGGGCGTATGCCAGACCTTCGTAGGAGCCCTGCATGTCGGATTTCAGAATGACCGGCAATAGCTGGACTTCGTCCTGACCCATATTCTCGAATATTGATTCGAGCTTGAGCGCCTGTTTTCTTGCCAGCGCGACGTCACGGAATTTGCCCTGGCGGAACAGCGCAATCTCGCGCGCTTTGCGCTCGTCTGGTGGCACCATCATGTCTTCGCCCGCTTGCGGCACGTCGGACAAACCCTGAATTTCGACCGGGATCGACGGCCCGGCTTCCAGAACCGGTTTGCCCGATTCGTCCAGCATGGCGCGCACGCGGCCAAACACCTGGCCCGCCAGCACCATGTCGCCACGCCTGAGCGTGCCAGACTGCACCAGCAGCGTTGCGACCGGACCTTTGCCTTTGTCCAGACGCGCTTCGATTACCAATCCGCGCGCAGGCGAATCGACGGAGGCTTGAAGTTCCAGCACTTCGGCTTGCAGCAGAATAGCGTCGAGCAGTTTGTCGATGCCGCTACCGGCTTTGGCCGAGACTTCGACGAACATTGTCTCGCCGCCCCATTCTTCCGGGGTCACGCCTTGCGCCACCAGTTCCTGGCGGATGCGTTCGGGGTTGGCATCGGGCTTGTCCATCTTGTTGACGGCTACCACCAGCGGCACATTGGCGGCTTTGGCGTGGTGGATCGCTTCGATGGTTTGCGGCATCACGCCATCGTCGGCAGCAACGACCAGCACCACAATGTCGGTGGCTTTTGCGCCGCGTGCGCGCATCGCGGTAAACGCTTCGTGGCCCGGCGTGTCGAGGAAGGTGATGACGCCTTTCTCGGTTTCGACGTGATAGGCGCCGATGTGCTGGGTGATCCCGCCCACTTCGCCACTGGCGACGCGGGAGCGGCGAATGAAGTCGAGCAGCGAGGTTTTACCGTGGTCAACGTGCCCCATTACAGTGACTACGGGGGGTCGGGGCACGAGCGTCAATTCGACGGCTTCGCCTGAGTCCATCAGGAAAGCTTCCGGCGTATCGAGCGCCGCAGGCTTGCCGATGTGCCCCATCTCACCCACGATAATCAGCGCGGTATCCTGGTCGAGCACCTGGTTGATGGTCACCATGCTGCCCATGAGCATCAAGGTCTTGATGACTTCAGATGCCTTCACTGACATCTTGTGCGCCAGCTCAGCCACGGTGATGGTTTCGGGAACCAGCACTTCGCGCACGACTGGCTCGGTCGGCTCGTTAAATGTGGTTTCTTCATCACCGGATTTATGCTTGCCCTTACGGCCGCGCCAGCCTGTGTCAGGCGCTGCGCCGCCGCGCGTTTTGAGCGCGCCTTTTTTGCGGTTGGTGCCGTCATTCCATGGCGTGGCGGTGCTGCTGCCGGCTTTTTTGGCCGGTTTTTTGTCGGTTTTGGCACCGGCGGGCTTGGCCGGTTTATGCAGCGTGTTTGCAGTGGGTATCGCAGCCGCAGGCGGTGCGGCTGCTTTAAGTGTTTCGGCGAGCTTGGCAGCCTCGCGCGCCGCTTCGGCCTGTTTACGCAGGGCTTCACGTTCGCTCCGGGTTTTTGCGTCCAGCGCCTGACGTTCTTGCAGCGCAGTGTGCCGGCGCGCTTCGTCCTCGCGCGACTTGACCTCGGCTTCGTTTAGAATCGACGCTTTTTTCACGCGCGTGGTTTTCTTTGGCGCAGCGGGGTCAACCGGCGGCGCCTCCGCAGCCGGTTCGGGCGCAGACACGGCTTCGATAGCAGCTTTAACCAGTATTGCCTTGACGGGCAACTCAACTTCGACAACCGGCTCTGGCACAACTTCGGTTACAGGCTCGACAATGGGCTGCGCTGGAATGTCTTGCGCCAGCAGCACCGGAATGTCTTGCGCCAGCAGCACCGGAATGTCTTCGGTCGCGGGTACCGGGGTGTCTTGAGCCAATGGCGCTTCAGCCGTCGCAGCAGGGACATCGCGTTTTACATAGGTGCGTTTCTTCCGCGTTTCCACTTGAATGGTGCGCGATTTACCAGTCATGTCCGTCTTGCGTATCTCGCCGGTCTGCTTGCGCGTGATGGTGATTTTGGTCTTGCCATCCTCCGCGCCGCCGCCATGAATCTTGCGAAGATAGTCGAGCAGATGGGTTTTATCCGCCTCGGTGATGGTATCGGCCATCTCTGATTTGCTGACGCCTGCCGCACGCAACTGTTCCAGTAACAGTTGTGGCGGAAGTTTCAGTTCCTGAGCAAATTGTTCTACGTTCATGCAATCCTCGCGGCGTATCAGCCTTGGGCAAACCAGGGCGCACGTGCGTCCATGATTAATTGTTTGGCGCGTGCTTCATCCATCGCGGCCATCTCTACCAGTTCGTCTACAGCCAGTTCAGCCAGATCTTCAGTGGTATGGATGCCCTTGGTGGCGAGCAGCCGGGCAGTTTCGGTGTCCATGCCTTCAAGCGACAACAGGTCGCCAGCAGATGCCTCAACTTTTTCCTCGCCCACGATAGCTGCGGTCAGCAGTGCGTTACGGGCCCGGGTGCGCAACTCGTTTACCAGTGTTTCGTCGAAAGATTCGATTTCCAGCATCTCGTTCAGCGGCACATAGGCGACTTCTTCCAGCGTCGAGAAGCCTTCGTCCACCAGCGTTTGGGCGATTTCTTCGTCTACGTCAAGTTTCTCGATGAACAGTGCGCGAATGTTTTCGCCTTCCGAAGATTGTTTTTCCTGAGCCGCTTCCTTTGACAGAATGTTCAGCTCCCAGCCGGTCAATTCCGACGCGAGACGCACGTTCTGGCCGCCGCGACCGATCGCCATGGCGAGTTGCTCTTCGTCCACCGCCACGTCCATGCTGTGACGGTCTTCGTCCACCATGATCGAGCTGACTTCAGCGGGCGCCAGTGCATTGATCACGTATTGTGCCGGGTCTGCTGACCAGTGAATGATGTCAACACGCTCGCCTGCCAGCTCATTGGTGACTGAGGTGACGCGCGAACCGCGCAAGCCGATACAGGTGCCGATCGGATCGATGCGCGGATCATGCGACACCACCGCAATTTTTGCGCGCAGCCCGGGGTCGCGCGCGGCGGCCTTGATTTCCAGCAGGCCTTCTTCGATCTCCGGCACTTCGAGTTCAAACAGTTTCATGATGAACTCAGGCGCAGTGCGCGACAGCATCACCTGCGGGCCGCGCGTGCCGCGCTCGATGCGTAACAGATATGCGCGCACGCGGTCGCCTACGCGCAGGTTCTCGCGCGGAATCATCTGGTCGCGGTGCAAAAAACCTTCAACCCGTCCGGATTCAATGACCGCATTGCCGCGATCAACCCGTTTTACTACGCCGGTGACAAGATGATCTTTACGTTCCAGAAAGTCGCTGATGATCTGTTCGCGTTCGGCATCGCGGATTTTTTGCAGGATGACCTGTTTGGCGGCTTGTGCGCCAATGCGGCCAAATTCGATGTTGTCGAGCGGCTGTTCGATATAGTCCCCGAGTTCGATGTCAGCATGCGTATCCTGGGCATCGATCAGCAGAATCTGGAAGTCTTCTGATTCGAGCTCGGTTTCGGTGACGACCTGCCAGCGGCGAAAAGACTCGTAGTCTCCCGTTTCGCGGTCGATTGACACACGAACATCAGCCTCTTCCCTGAAGCGTTTTTTGGTGGCGGAGGCGAGTGCCTGCTCCAACGCATCAAATACCACGTCGCGCGCCACGCTTTTTTCGCGCGCCAGTGCATCCACCAGCATCAATATTTCCCGGCTCATCTCTTACCTCCTGCTAATCCTGTTCGGTTCGTTTCAAATTTCGGGTTTCAAACGCGCCGATTCCACATTTCTCAAATCTACGTTGACTTCAACGCCGTCCACATCCAGCTTGATCGTTTCGGCCTCCAGGCCGATCAGCCGCCCAGTCATGCGCTTGCGCTTGTCCATTGGTACGCGCAATTT
>JAYVLR010000197.1:0-2386 GCA_043759395.1 Thiobacillaceae bacterium | reverse complement strand
GAATTTGGCGCCGGTGCGTTTGGCAAACTGCCGACGCTCGTACGCAGCTTTGGCACCCGCGCCTTGCTCGTCACCGGCGCACAGTCGTTTTGCGCGACTCCACATTGGCCTAATTTAACTGCCGCGTTCAGCGAACACGGCATCACCTGGCAGCAGCTTCAGATCAACGGTGAGCCCTCGCCGCAAATGATTGACGAGGCCGTTCGCGCCTATCGCGACACGCACTTCGATGTCGTCATCGGCATCGGGGGCGGCAGCGCACTGGATGCGGCCAAAGCCATCGCCGGACTGCTGCAACCCGGCAATTCGGTGCTGGATCATCTCGAAGGCATCGGCCCGGAACTGGCCTACCACGGCCCGGCCACGCCCTTCATCGCCGTCCCCACCACCGCCGGCACCGGATCGGAGGCGACCAAAAATGCAGTGCTCAGCGTGCAGGGTGCGGACGGTTTCAAAAAGTCGTTTCGTGATGAAAAACTCGTGGCCGAAGTCGCCGTGGTTGATCCCGATCTGCTGGCGAGTTGCCCGCCCGCCGTCATCGCCGCCAACGGCATGGATGCGTTTACGCAATTGCTCGAATCCTATGTGTCGAGCCGTGCGATGCCACTCACCGACTCGCTCGCCTGGGGCGGCATGAAAGCCGCGCGCGATGGCTTGCTCGCGTTGTACGTCGACTCAGGCGATGCCGATGCACGCAGCCGCATGGCCTATGCCGCGATGGTTTCCGGCATCACACTTGCGCAAGTCGGGCTCGGTTCGGTACACGGGCTCGCCTCCCCGCTCGGCGCGTTTTTTCCGATTCCGCACGGCGTGGTCTGCGGCACCCTGGTCGCTGCCGCCACGCGCATCAATATCGGCGCGATGCAGGCGCGCGACCCGCGCAATCCTGCGCTGGAAAAATACGCGCTGGTAGGTCGGCTGCTATCCCGGCATCAAAGCCTGTCACAAGCCGAAGCGCACACCGCGCTGATTGATACCCTGGAAGACTGGACCGCCGCGCTGGCGCTGCCTCGCCTCGCACACTACGGCGTGCATGCAGATGACATTACGCGCATCGTCTCCAACAGCCGGGGCAGCAGCATGAAGACCAACCCGATTCTTCTGGACGACAGCGAAATCGCTCAACTCATTACAGCGCGACTGTAAACGTAGACTGCCTGGGAGCACCGCGCCACCATGAACACCCTAAAGGGCATGAAAACCCTGCACCTCGACACCGCCGAACTCGACCTCGATTTTTATGCTGCGTTGAAACTGGCAACAGCCATCGCCCAGCAGCAGTTGGGTGATGACACCATGTTACTGAGCTGGTACGACCGTGAACGCGATTTGGAATCACCGGCGGGCGTGAGCGAATGCCACGAAGGCTGCGCCACCAAAGGATCGTGGGATTACGCGTTGAATCGTGGCGCGCGGCTGGCAGTGGAGTTTGATTCAGGCCGTTTTTTCTTCTGTTTTCTTTAACATCAGAGGCTCCGCACGGCCTCGGGGTCACGCACGGCCTCACGGCCTCGGGGTCACACAGGCCTCGGGATCAGGTCTTTCATTATCACATTTCACCAGCCTACCCGCCGCGCCGCCGCCACAGATACCGATACACAAATCCCGGATACGCAAACACGATGAACAGCGCGGCGGTGATGGCGTAGAACTCCCAGTTCTGGGGATGAATATCGCCGATTTTGCGTTCGAGCAGGAGGCCGATGCCGCCGACGACAAAATAGAGGACAACGAGTTCGAGCAAGCGCCAAGCAACGTTTTTGCTGCCGGTTTTGGGTTGGGCGATGAAGAAGATGCGCTCAAGCAAAAACGGCAAGTTGGCGGCAATCAGGGCGACGAACAGTAGGATAGTGGCGTTGAGATTCACGGTGTGCGGGGTCAGAAGGTAGCGGGCATGTGGCCCGCCTTGGCTCAGAACGAGAGGTGGATGGCGTGCGCGCACACAGCCATCAGCGGCTGCGGCAGGATGCCCAGCGCCAGTACGGCGATGCCGTTGGCCGACATCAGCAATCGACTATCACCGCTGGCAACGATGGGGCTGTGGTCGTGCGGGGCATCAAAATACATCAGCTTGACGATGCGCAGGTAGTAGAAGGCGCCGACCAGCGACAATAGCACCGCGACAACGGCGAGCCACACATACTCTATCTGTACGACAGCTTGCAATACCGCGAATTTGGCATAAAAGCCGACGGTGGGCGGAATGCCAGCCATCGAAAACATCAGCAACAGCATGACGAAGGCGAGCCAGGGGCTGCGCCGATTGAGGCCCTTAAAGTCGTCGAGTTTGTCGGCCTCGAACCCGGCGCGCGACAGCAGCAGGATCATGCCGAAGCTGCCGAGACTCATCAGCGCGTAGACGATGACGTAGAACATCGCGCTGCCG
>JAYVLR010000196.1:0-2063 GCA_043759395.1 Thiobacillaceae bacterium | reverse complement strand
AAAGCCGAGCTTGAAGACTTCCACTTTCACGACTTGAGGCACAGCGCCGCGTCATACCTTGCCATGAACGGCGCAAGCCTTGCCGAGATTGCCGAAGTGCTGGGACACAAAACCTTGCAGATGGTGAAGCGTTACGCGCACCTATCCGAAGGGCACACCGCCCGCGTGGTGGAATCCATGAATAACAAGATTTTCGGATAGGGAAAAAACAATGAGAATACCTGACCCAATACCAGATGAGCTGACTGTCAAACAAGTTGCCGACCGGTGGCGCGTGAAATATCAAAACCCTGCTGATGAAAATTACGTGCTGGCGTGTTATGGGAGATTGCAATTTTGCAAAGTCGATTTGCCTTCAATGCGCTTGGTCAATTATTCACGCGATGAAATTATTGCGCAGGTTAAAAAAGAATGTTCTTTGATGGAACACCACGACTTTGTGAGAGACCTGCCACAGTATGAAAAAACAATGCTTAGGGTGCGGAAAAATGACTTGCTGGCTTTCGAAGCAGGCGTGGGAGATAAACAACCAGAGAGCGCAACCGTACAGGTCGAACCAGCGCCAGCATTGAAAACGTCGAACGCTGAAATGTTAGGCAAGATACAGGCCGATATTAGAGCAAAGCTGGCCTATCGCGCGGACAAAATACCCGCGCGAATATACGGCAAAGGATGTACTGAAGAACAAGAAAAAGAGACGACGCTCACCAGGTATCTTAAGCTTGAAACATGGACGCCGATAGAGGCGGCTATGCTCGTTTGTGGCTTAATGCCCCCGCCAGATTGTCATGAAATACCCAAAGGGACTATGGGCTTGGAAAATGCTTTTGTAATGCCCTATGAAGATAGGTTTCACCACACAAAGGAGGTGCTAAACCTATGGAACCACCGAGAAAGCCCGCCCGATAAAATCCGTCCGGCTGACTTTGTGGAGTGGTGCAAGACAAAGGGAATAAATACGGACTGGTTACGCGATATTGAAGCCGCAGCTCCACAGCCCGAGATAGCGCAGGATGGGAAGGGACGTAGAGATAAACAGATTGCCGCAATACTCAAACATGGAAAAAGCCTTTGCTACAACATGAAATTAGTCCCGTATGGCGGAAAATCTAAAATCGAAAAACTATGTCTTGAAGAATCCCAGTTATTCACCAAAGACGGCTTCAAGAATGCATGGCAGGAAGCAAGGGCTAGAGGTTTACTTGATGTTGAAGGGGTGGATAAATACCGAAAACCCGCATAAAACCTACTGGGTAGCAAAAAGACTCAGGTTCCCACTCTAGCCACCCACTATCCCACCCTGTCCAGAATCCTTACCAGAACAGCCCATTACATAGCAATACCGCGCCGTAATGGGTGACACTGAAAAGGATTTTGACCATGAATCAAACGGCAACCGCCCAAGCAATAACCCCCGCTTTTTCTGCACCACAACAACAGCAGCCCCCGGTTCTTCTAACTGTTCGTCAATTCAGCGAAGCACACCCCGCCTTTCCACAAGGCAGTCTTCGGAATCTGATATTCCTAGCCGAGAGCCGCAAGACAACTAAGGGCACCATTACCGGCAACGGCCTTGATGTTGCGCTGGTGCGAATTGGTCGAAAAGTGCTGATTGATGAATCCAAGTTTTTTCAGTGGATTGACGCACAGCAGGAGGGCAAATAATCATGGCCGCCTTCCATTATCCCACTATCGGCACCATGCCGAGCCGCGCCCTTGCCCTGCTGTTGCAAGGTCAAGGAATTACTCACTTGGACTTTTGGCGGTATGCCGCAACCTATCGATTGAGCGCCCCCGTTTATGAACTTCGGCGTAAGGACTGGGACGTTCTAGACAGCCGCGAAGTTGTGCCCACCAGCGACCGCACAAAGCGCAGCGCAAGTGTTGCGCGTTATCGCTTGCCGCAAGACGTTATCAGCGCCGCCGGTGAAGAAGGCCGGGACTATGTAGCAAAGGTTCAGGAGTGGGAGCGAAAACGAGCGGCGGGAATGACCGGGACGGCGGCAACCGCCCCAGCCGATAAAGCAGCCGGAACACTTGGACAAGCAACCGACCAGGCGAAG
>JAYVLR010000195.1:0-12013 GCA_043759395.1 Thiobacillaceae bacterium | reverse complement strand
TCCGCAATGAATAAGCTCCAGAATTTGATATGAACACGAACAACGCAGTCTCAATCGGCGAACCCTGGATGTGGGGTGCCTTCATCGCTTTTGTGCTGGTGATGCTGGTGCTCGACCTGTTCGTGTTCGGCGGCAAAAAAGCGCACAAGGTCAGCGTCAAGGAAGCCGCGCTGTGGTCGTTGGCATGGTTCTCGATGGCGCTGATTTTCAACGCCGGGCTGTGGTGGCATCTCAACGGCACGCTGGGCGCGGAAATCGCCGACAGGAAGGCGCTGGAATTCTTCACCGGCTATCTGATCGAGAAGTCGCTGTCGGTGGATAACGTGTTCGTCTTCCTGTTGATTTTCGCCGCCTTCCACGTCAAGCCCGAATACCAGCGCCGGGTGCTGATCTACGGCGTGCTGGGGGCGATTGTTTTACGCGCGATCATGATTCTGGCTGGTGCGTGGGTGGTACGCGAATTCAACTGGGTGCTGTATTTCTTCGGTGCTTTTCTAGTGATTACCGGTATCCGCATGCTGGTGATGGCGGAAAAAACCCCCGACCTGGAAAAGAACCCGGTGCTGAAGTTCGCCCGCCGCCATCTGCGCATCGCCGAGGGCGATCACGGCGAGAAATTTTCCGTGATGAAGAACGGCGTGCGCTATTTCACGCCGCTGTTTCTGGTGCTGATCCTGATCGAGGTCACCGATCTGGTGTTCGCGGTGGATTCCATCCCGGCTATTTTCGCCATCACCACTGATCCCTACATCGTCTTCACCTCCAACATTTTCGCCATCATGGGCTTGCGTGCGCTGTACTTTTTGCTGGCCGACGTGGCGGATCGCTTCCACCTGCTGAAATACGGCCTCGCCATGGTGCTCACCTTCATCGGCACCAAGATGCTGATCATGCCGTGGGTTCATGTGCCGGTGCAGGCTTCACTCGCGGTCGTCGCAGTACTGATCGGGTCGAGCGTCATCGCCAGTCTGATTGCTACCCGTAAAAAAGAAATCTGAAATGTTGAACCGTTCGCTTGTGGCGCTGCTGGTTTTTTTCACCTTGGGTGGTTGCGCCAAACCACCCTATACCAATGTCGATAACGCGCAACTGAAAACTTTGCTGGCGCAGGGCGTGCGGATTTACGATGTCCGCCGCCCGGAGGAATGGCGGCAGACCGGTGTGGTGGAAGGCAGCCGCACGCTGACCTGGGTGGACAACAGCGGGCAGCCCAATCTGGAATTTATGCCGCGCTTCACCGCCGAAGTGGACAAGAACACCCCGGTCATTCTGATCTGCCGCAGCGGCAACCGCACCGATAAGCTGGCGCGCGAGTTGATGGAAAAGCGCGGCTACACCCAGGTTTACAACGTGAAGAACGGCATCACTGGCTGGATCGGCGAGAAGCTGCCCGTAGTCAGGAATTGAACCCGTGATCGTTAAGCTCCAGTCGCCCCCCGCACGCCGCATCGCTGTATTCGGGTTTCTGTTTGTGGTGTTCGGCCTGACCTTCTGGGTCATTTCGCCCTTTCTGGCCTCGCTGGCGTGGGCCGGGGTACTGGCCTATGCGACCTGGCCACCGTACCAGCGGCTGCGGGCGCGACTGGCTGGACGTGACAGTCTTGCTGCGCTGACGATGACGCTGCTGGTCGCTGCCATGTTGCTGCTGCCACTCTTGTGGGTGATGCTGCATATCACGGCGGATCTCACGCACGCGGCGCAAACATTACAACAGGTCAAGGAGAGCGGACTGCCGCCGCTGCCGCCGGGCATCCGGGACTGGCCCCTGGTTGGTAACTGGATCGGGCAGGGCTATGCCCGTCTTCTGTCCGACCCGGCATGGATGCGCGAGCAGCTCAGCCAGATGGGTGCACAGGCTCTGCCCATGCTCAAACGGGTTGCGGCGGGTATTGGCCTGAATGCAGCGAAGTTTGGGCTGGCAGTGTTCGCGCTGTTTTTTCTGTATCGGCATGGCGATTCCCTGCTCGCGCAAATCCGCCAGGTTGCCGTACTCTGGCTGGGTGGTAGCGCGCGCGGCTACATTGGTGCCATCGGCGTGACCGTACGCGCGGTGGTGTTCGGCATTGTGCTGACCGCACTGGCGCAGGGTCTGGCTGCGGGTCTGGGCTACTGGGTGGCGGGGGTGCCTGCGCCGGCTTTGTGGGGCGTGGTGACGGCGATTGTTTCGCTGATCCCTTTTGTCGGGCCGGTGGTGTGGATCGGCCTGTCGTTCGGTTTATTGGTGCAAGGTGAAAGCGGTGCCGCCCTTGGTTTGTTTCTGTGGGGCGCGCTGGTGGTGAGCTGGATCGACAATCTGATACGCCCGCTCGTCATCAGCGGGCCGACACGCATTCCTTTTCTGCTGGTGTTGCTTGGCGTGTTGGGCGGTTTGTCGGCATTCGGCCTGATCGGCCTGTTTGTGGGGCCTGTCATTCTCGGCATGGCGCTGGCTTTATGGCGCGAGTGGCTGGAAGAGCAAACTCACACTGATTCTGCTTGAGACGGCAGAATGGTTTGTCATAGACGAACCCGTCTCCGGGGGCACTTCTTCGGGGATCGCCGGGTCTACCGGTTCCAGCCCCTGCTGACCGAGTCAATCATCGCTAATTCCGAAGGAGGAACATCATGCAGAATCTGAACCGCATTGTCGTTGCCACCGATTTCTCCGCCGCCGCCAAGCGTGCAGTCAGCCGCGCCGCGCTGATTGCGCAGCAACACGGCGCGGAGCTGCACCTGGTTCACGTCGTTTCGCCCTTGAGTCTGTATCCGGGGCAAGACATCGGATCGGTTGCGGACGATGGCACGTCGCTCGCCGATGCCCGCGCGCAGCTCGATGCCGCAGCACAGGGTTTGCACCAGCGTTACGGTCTCCGCGCCCGGGTGGCCGAGCGTATCGGTCGCGCCCATACGCAGATCGCGGAATACGTCGACGAAATCGCTGCCGACCTGGTGGTGGCGGGCGCGCGCGGCGAAAATTCCATGTTGCGCTTGCTGCTGGGTTCCACCGCATTGCGCCTGGTGAGGGTATGCCGGTGTCCAGTGCTGATTGTTCGCTGTGAATCCGTTGAACCCTATCGCCAGGTGCTCGCGGCGGTGGATTTCTTTCCGCATACCCGCGCTGTCTGCGCCTGGGCCAGTCGGCTGGCGGGGGGTGCGCCGATGCACTTGCTGCATGTGGTGCCGATGAGCGAACGGGATATGCGCCAGGCGGGACAAGGCAATAAGCTCATCCGGCAGCATCACGAAGAGATGCTTGGCATCGCTCATACCCTGATGTCCAATCTGCGATCCGACCTGTCCTGTGCGGCAGAAGGCCACGTTTCAATGGGCTACCCACCGGTACAAATTTTGCAGCATGCCACGGGTTTAAGCCCGGATTTGATTGTGTTGGGCCGGCAGGGGCAAGGTGGACTGGAGGCCTACTTGCTGGGCAGCGTGAGCAAGGCCGTGGTGCAGGCTGCGGATTGTGACGTGTTGTTGGTAGGGACGAGCTGACGCGTCAGGATACACTCCCAACTCACTGTCTATTCAGGCTTGGGGTTTGTGCCATATGGAACTCCACCAGTTCTTCCTTTATCTCGCCATCATTTTGATCGCTGCGCGGCTGTTTTCCGAAATCGCCGGTCGGCACGGCGTGCCGTCGGTAATCGGTGAATTGCTCGCAGGTCTGTTGATTGGGCCGTCGCTGCTAGGCTGGGTTGCGCCCGATGCAACGATGAAGCTGCTGGCCGAAATCGGCATCATCCTGCTGCTGTTTGAAGTGGGCATGGACACTGATTTGTTTCGACTCGCCAAGTCGGGGATGAAGCCGGTCATCGTGGCGGTGGCAGGGTTTGTACTGCCATTTGCACTCGGCTATGCGGCGTGCCGCTGGGGTTTTGGCCTCTCCAATCTGGTGGCGCTATTTATTGGCGGCACGCTCACGGCGACCAGCATCGGCATCACGGTGCGGGTACTTGACGACCTCGGCAAGCGCCAAACGGACGAGGCGCAGATTGTGATTGGCGCTGCCGTGCTGGACGATATTCTGGGTGTATTGGCGCTGGCCTTTCTGTATCAGTTTGCGGTGCAGGGCGAAGTCTCGGGCGCGGCCATTAGCGAGGTGGCGATATTCATCGTGCTGTTTATGTTGCTGTCGCCATTTGTTGCCAAGCTGGCGGGCGGCATTATTGACCATTACGACCAGCGTGCAGCCTCGCCGGGCTTGCTGGTGACGATGGCGCTGTCGCTGATTTTGCTGTTTTCGTGGCTCGCCCACGCAGTCGGCGCGCCGCTGATTATGGGTGGCTTTGCGGCGGGCATCGCGCTGTCGCAACATTTCCGCTTCAACGTGATGCACCGGCTCGGCCTGCCCGCGCTGGATCGCTGGTTGGCTCCCAGCCCGCAACTGGCGCATCGGCTGGAAGAACAAATGCGGCCCTTGATCCACACTTTCGCGCCGCTGTTTTTTGTCATGGTTGGCATCTCGCTCAACCTCAATACCGTGGACTGGGGTTCGCCACGTGTTTGGCAATTGGGCGGCGCGCTGATCGTGGCGGCGATCGTTGGCAAACTCGCGGCTGGATTTTTTATCCGCGAATCACGTTTTCGGCAAGTTGCCATCGGCCTGGCGATGATTCCACGCGGGGAAGTGGGGCTGATCTTCGCGCAGCTTGGATTAAATCAGGGCATCCTCGATGCCGAAACTTACGCCGCGCTGTTGATCGTGATTGCGCTCACCACCGTCGCACCGCCGTTTTTACTGAAAGTGTATTATTCGCGTCCAGTTTCCATCCCTTCCACCTGATTGTTCATGCCGTTGCTCAATATCCCCGTCGAGTTTTTTCTGTTTGCCTTCACCCTGCTGGGCGTGGCTGTTTTTCACCATCGTAATCTTGAAGTGGCCGTCGCCGGGCTGGTGTTGATCACGCTCTACAAGGGTCTGGTGGTGCAGGATGTAAACCTGATTGCGCACTTTTTGCACGAGGAACGGCTGGTGCTGAATTTGCTGGGGCTGCTGCTGGGGTTTGCGATTCTGGCGCGACATTTTGAACTGTCAAAAGTCCCGGACTGGTTGCCGCGCTTTTTGCCGGACGACTGGAAAGGCGGCTTTGTGTTGTTGGTGCTGGTGGCGATTCTCTCCACCTTTCTTGACAACATTGCCGCCGCGATTATCGGCGGCGTGGTGGCCGAGCATGTATACAAACACAAGGTCAGCGTGGGGTATCTGGCGGGCATTGTTGCCGCCAGCAACGCAGGCGGCGCGGGCTCGGTGATCGGCGACACCACCACCACCATGATGTGGGTTGCCGGGGTGCCAGCATTGCATGTGGCGGACGCGTTCATCGCATCGGCCGTGGCGGTTGTTTTTTCCGGCATCGTCGCGGCCAAAGCCCAGCAACGCTACCACCCGGTGACAAAAAATCCGCCTGCGGATCTGCATCTGGACTGGGGGCACCTGGCAATCGTCGGACTGATTATTGCGGGTGCGATCTCCGCCAATCTGGGACTGGATTTTCCCGCTGCGGGGGTGTGGGCGGCGATCGTGCTGGGCGGCTTTATCCGCAAAACGCCTTGGGGCGAGGTCAGCAAGTCGATCAAGGGCGCGTTATTTCTGGTTGCGCTGGTGCTGTCCGCCAGCCTCATGCCGGTAAAGGCGTTGCCGATGCCCTCGGTGGAATCCACCTTCGGCCTGGGCTTCGTGTCCGCCGTGTTTGACAACATTCCGCTCACCGCGCTGGCGCTGTATCAGGGCGGTTACGATTGGGGCATGCTGGCGTTTGCGGTGGGCTTTGGCGGCTCGATGATCTGGTTCGGCTCCAGCGCGGGCGTGGCCCTATCCAATCTGTATCCGCAGGCAAAAAACACCTTGGTTTGGCTGCGTGAGGGCTGGCATGTGCCAGTGGCCTATGTGCTGGGCTTTGCGGCCATGTACCTGCTGCTGGGATGGCATCCGGATGTATTGCCGGTGAAATAAATGCCCGGGCAGCGTGATAATGGCTGCGGTATCTTTCGGGAACCCGGTACGCTAAACTCAGTCCATTACATCGACCCATTCGGGTTTACTCAGGAGGATGCATGAACCAACCCATTTCCACCCTAGGCCGTACCCAGTCGGGGGCGCTTTCCACCAGCAAAATGGTGCGCAACACTTACATGCTGCTGTCGATGACGCTGGCTTTCAGCGCACTGACCGCAGGCGTGTCAATGTCGCTCAATCTGCCGCCGTTTGGCCTCATCATCACCCTGGTCGGTTACTTCGGCCTGTTGTTCCTCACCACCAAGTTCCGCAATAGCGGGCTGGGCATCGCCTTCGTTTTTGCGCTGACCGGCTTTATGGGACTCACCCTTGGACCCATGATTAGCCACTACCTTGCCTTGCCCAACGGCTCGCAAGTCGTGATGATGGCGATGGGGGGCACCGCTGCGATCTTCCTCGGACTGTCGGCCTACGTGATGACCACGCGCAAAGATTTCAGCTTTATGGGCGGCTTCCTCGCAGTGGGCATTCTGGTTGCCTTTCTGGCGGGTCTGGGCGCGATGTTCTTCGGCATGCAAGGCCTGTCGCTGGCGGTGTCGGCCATGTTCGTGCTGCTGATGTCCGGAATGATCCTGTACGAGACCAGCAACATCATCCACGGCGGTGAAACCAACTACGTGATGGCGACCGTCACTCTGTACGTCACGATCTTCAACCTTTTCACCAGCCTGCTGCAACTGCTTGGCTTTGCCAGCAAAGACTAAACCTGCCGGGTTTGACATGGAAACGGCGTCTCCTACGACGCCGTTTTTCATTGATACCCACAGCCACTTCGATGCCGCCGAGTTCGACGCAGACCGCGATGCAGAATATGCGCGTGCTGTGGTTGCGGGGGTCGCTATTCAAATTATCCCGTCGATTACCCACGACAATTTTGCGGCAGTGGCCGCAACCTGTGAACGCTATCCCGGCTGCCTGCCCGCGTGGGGATTGCATCCCATGCTGATCGCCGCTCACCGTCCCGGGCATCTGGCTGATCTGCGCGCGCAAATCGAGGCGCAGCGTCCGGTTGCCGTGGGCGAGATCGGGCTGGATTGTTTCGTGCGCGGGCTGGATTTTTCGACTCAGGAAACCTATTACGTCGAGCAACTGAAAATCGCGCAGGCATACGATTTGCCGGTGTTGCTGCATTGCCGACAATCCGGCGATCAACTGCTTAAACACCTGCGCCGCATTCGCGTCAAAGGCGGCATCGCCCACGCGTTTAACGGCAGCGCGCAGCAGGCCGATGCGTTCATCAAACTGGGCTTCAAACTGGGTTTTGGCGGAGCATTCACCTGGCCGCGCGCCAATCATCTGCGGCGGCTGGCAGCGAGTCTGCCACTGGAATCCATAGTGCTGGAAACCGACAGCCCGGACATTCCGCCGGTGTGGATTGGTAAAGGGCGCAATGCCCCGGCGGAGCTGCGGCGCATTGCGGAAACTTTGGCGGAATTGCGCGGGATGACGCTGGCTGAAGTGAGCGCAGCCACCACGCACAATGCTCAAGCGGTGCTGTCGATAGCCGCAGAAACGCTGCCAACGAAATAGTTCAAAGCCAGCGCCGCACCCGTTTTTTATAGTCGCGGTAAGCGTCGCCAAATTTGCTTTCAAGATGCGCTTCTTCGTAGCGAATCACGTAAAAGCGCAGCATCACCCAGATCAGCGGCGCGAACAGCAACGGCCAAGCGGTGTGAAGCAGCAGGGACACGCCGGCCAGCACCAGCCAGTCGCCCACATAGATCGGGTTGCGGCTGAAGCGAAACGGGCCGTTGGTACACAGCGCGGACGCTGCCTGATACGGATTGACGGTCGTGTGATGCCGCCAGAACACGAACAAGGTCCAGGCAAACAGGGCGAGGCTGATGCCGACCAGCAGCCAGCCCAGCGGCCGTGTTGCCCAGCCCAAGTCCAGATTCAGCGGCATGACATGACGATCCAGCCACCAGCCGCCCAGGAGCGTAACGGCATAGGGCGCGGGGGGCAGGATCAGGGTTCGCGGGCCTTGTGTTTGATCGTCCATGCGTTTGCTGTCGTCGGATTACGATTTGCAGGCAACGCGCGACAGCGTGCTGTTGGGGTACGCGGCTCTGGCTTCACTCAGGCTTTTCAGCGCATCGGCATCTTCGCTGCGAACAATAAAATAATACGCCGTTCCCTGTTTTGCCTGCGACTCGATACGCGTGCCGAGCACGCCTTTGTCTTCCAGTTCGCGCACCCGCCGCCGCGCGGCTTCCTCATTGGCATACAGCCCTAGCGCCAAGGCATTGATCCAGGTGCCTTCCTTTACAACAAAGGCATCGGTGATGCCTGCCGCAGCCAGCTCGGCGAGTTTTGCCAAGGCGGCGGGGCGGCTCGGCAGCGGCGGAAAAATAACCCACTGCCGCTTGCTCAGCGGCACTTCAGTAAACGACATCACGCGGTCGCTGGTCATGTTTTTGAGCTGTTCACGCACGCGAACAAACTCGGGCGGCGTCAGATTGCGCCACTCGACGCACAGCGCAGGCGGTACTTTGGCATCTGCGGTTTCGGGCATCGTGATTCTGGAATGGGATGCCGAGCGCAGACTGAGCCGGTCAACATTCAGCGGTGCGCTGGCTTCGTGCGCAGCAACGGGCCAATGGTCGGCACTCAGAAAAAAAATCGCCACAGCAATATTGGCAACCAGCAAAATCAAGGACAGCCACTTCATATCGTTCCTTTCGCCAGGTGATAAACACCTTCCAGTACCAGGCTTGGTGCGACTTCGGTAGGGAAGGGAAGGGCGGCTTGCAGGATCGCTGCGTCGCCACCGGTCAGCAGGCAGTGCGCTGGCGTGTCGCCCAGCCGCGCCAGGCGCAGATTCATCTTTTCAATTGCGCCAGTCAAGGCCATGACCAAGCCGGTCTCAACCGCATCCGCCGTATTGTCCGGGAGTTCGCGCAGCGTGCCGTATTGCTCGCCGACCAGCGCGGTAGAGTGCGCCAGCGCTTGACGCATCCTATACAGCCCCGGGATGATAAGGCCGCCGACAAATTGCCCGCCAGCGTTTAACGCGTCAATCGTTAGCGCCGTGCCTGCGGACACCACCAGACAAGCATCGCGCGTGCGCTGGCGCGCACCGACCAGCGCAGCCCAGCGATCCGCCCCCAGGCTTGCGGGCGGCTGGTAGCGGTTTTCCACGCCACCCGCTGCGGCAGAAGCCTGATGCCATTGCGGCTCCAGCGCGATGGATGCGAGCAGTTTCTGAACGGCGGCATTCGCGCTATCGCCCGCAACACTCACGCCATGGCAGGCCGAGAGTGCGCCCGATTGCTGCCAGCGGGCAGGCAGGGCTTCGAGTGCATCGTAGTGCGCTGCGCTTTGAGCCAGCCAGGGTTCTGTCGCCGGTGCGTTTAATTCATCCGCGCCCCATTCAACCACCGCCCATTTCAATCGCGTGTTGCCTGCATCCAGAAGTAACACGCGCGCGCTCATGCGCGGCTCCGCTGGGCGCGCAAGCGGATCTCGCCGCCGTTGTAGGCGACGCGTTCGCCGTTGTTGTGCTGCAAAAGAAATGCGCCGGTGTCGTCTACCCCCAGCGCAATGCCGCTGACCGTTTGGGCATCGGGCAGGGTCAGGCTGACCAGTTGTCCGGCATGGGCATGATAGCTTTCCCACTCGGCGCGCAAAGCCTTGAATCCCTCGCGCCGCAGCACTTCCGCCACGTCTTTGAGTTCAAGCAGGCAGGCTGCCAGCAGCCCGTTTCTGCCTGTCTGCACCTGCATTTCGTCCAGATCGACCACCGCCTGATCGATGGAATCGCGTTGTTCACCCGGCAGCCGGACATTCAGCCCGATTCCTACCACGGCAAAAGACGACCCCTGTAAATCGCCCTGAATTTCGACCAGAATACCGGCCAGCTTGCGGTAATCTACCAGCACATCGTTCGGCCATTTGAGCTTGACTGCAAACGCGCTATGGCGGTTGATCGCCCGCGCCATCGCCACGCCTACCGCCAAACTTAACCCCACCAGCGCGGCAATGCCTTCGTCAAAACGCAACAGCATCGAAAACGTCAAACTGCCGCCCAGCACCGAATGCCACTGCCGTCCGCGCCGTCCCCGTCCCGCAAATTGAACCTCTGCACACACCACGCTGCCGTCCGCCGCGCCGGCTTCAGCCGCCCGCATCAACACACTGTTGGTCGAGTCGGTTGAATCAAGCAGATGCAAATGAAATTGATCTGCCCGCGATCCCAGCGCAGCCTTGATTAGGCCAACATCCAGCCATTCGGCCGGCGCGGCTAACTGATACCCGCGACCCCGCACCGCGCGGATCGACACGCCCAACTCCCCGGCCATCCGCACAAAATTGAACACGCTGGCGCGCGACACGCCATATTCCTGCGCAAGCGCCTGCCCCGAATGGAAATGCCCGTCCGACAAGCGACGCAACAATGGCAGCAAGGGTTCAGGCAGCGTTCTGGACATCGGTGAATTGTACACAGGGCGTTGGTTTTCTGGCCTGGCAGCCGGTGAGTGTGTGATGGGGCAAGCGAGCACAGATCCTTATTTGATGCGCCCATCAACTTGCAAGAGGTAACTTCTTGTCTGCCAGTGCTGTCGATGCGAATACGCTTTGAACCGTAAGAAAATGGCAGCATAATTCAGATGGCTTGACCGTTCGCAAATTGGACTCGGCTCAGATAAATGCGGGCTTTGCCAGTAATCAGGAATCCGCAACTTTAAGGAGATTGAGATGGCCGCGATTGCACCAGCATTGATTCAGACATTGCAAGCACTGCCGCCGCAACGACTGGCAGAGGTGGAGGATTTTGTGGCATTCCTGGCAGCACGCGAGGCGCACGCCATCGCTGGCACGCGCCTCGGTGAGTCGTTGACCAAGCTCGATGCTCTGAATCTGCCGCCGATATCTGATGAAGAGATTGAATCGGAGATCGCAGCCGCACGTCAGGAACGCGCACAGCGCGCCTGATTGTGCGGGTGGTACTCGACACGAACACCTTGGTGTCAGTCGTAATCTCAGCTGGCGGGTCGCCGCGCCAACTGCTCGACGGTGCCAGAGCGCAAGCTTTTGAGTAGTGCGGCAGCGCGACCCGCAGGCGGAATTGTTTGGTGTGCTCGAACGCGAAAAATTCTCCGTCCGCCTGAGCCAAGCAGGGCTCACCCCGCAGGGCATAGTCATGGAATTGCGGCATCTGGCTTATGTCGTCGCCCCCGCTCAGGTGCCTCGGGTCATCGAGGCAGATGCCGATGACGATCATGTGCTGGCCTGTGCCGTTTCAGCTCAAGCAGAATTGATCGTCTCAGGTGATAAGCATTTGCACAGCCTGAATGGACAGTATCAGGGCATCCCCATCGTTCGCCCTGCCGGGGCAATCGGTATTATCGAGCTGGGCTGAGGTTCGTTAGCCGCAAAATGTGCTCGTGCAAGGCTCCAATATTTTGGAAGTCCATATACGCAATCGTTATTGCGCCTGGGGAAAACATCCGGTGCAATGCGCTTCACTTATCAGGACAACAGGGGACCACGGTTTTCATCAATCATCATTTAAACCGTGCCCCCTGTTTGTTGCTGCACTAAGCCTGTGCTTTGAGTAAAATTCAAGCATTGATTATTGTGGAGGACGCACCATGCAATCACTCAAGGAAATGGCACACGAATTGATTGAGCACCTGCCCGATACGGCGACGTTCGACGATCTCATGTACGAGTTTTACGTGCGGCAAAAAATCGAGGCCGGGTTGAAAGATGCCGCCGAAGGGCGCGTGCTGTCGCACGAAGCACTTGTGCATGAATTACTCAGCGATCAGCCTTGATTTTGTCTGGTCGCACACCGCGCGCGACGACCTCAAACAGTTGCGTGCTTACATCGGGCAGGATTCGCCTGTTTACGCACGGCAGTTCATCCAGCGCATTATCAGTCGGGTCGTCGCGCTTCATGATTTTCCGAATCTGGGGCGGCGCGTCCCCGAAGCCAATCGGGACGATATTCGGGAAATCGTGTTTCAGGGTTATCGAATCATTTACCAGACCGCCGCCGACCACGCGCTG
>JAYVLR010000194.1:0-3506 GCA_043759395.1 Thiobacillaceae bacterium | reverse complement strand
CTGGCCGAAGCCGAAGTCGAATACGAAGATAAAAACTCGCCCGCAATTGATGTGGGATTCCCGGCGGCTGACCCGGCTGCTTTCGCCGCGCGCTTTGGCATTGCCACACCCGACGCAGTACTCGCCGTCATCTGGACGACCACCCCGTGGACCCTGCCCGCCAACCAGGCCGTCAGCGTACATCCCGATTTTGATTACGATCTGGTGCAAACTCCCAAGGGCGTGCTGATTCTGGCAAGCGGCCTTGCGACAGCGGCGCTCGCACGCTATGGGTTTGATTCCACGCTGACACTTGTACCCATCCGGGTGCTAAAAACCATCAAGGGCGCAGCACTGGAAAATCTCGCGCTGAATCATCCCTTCTACGCCCGCCAGGTGCCGATCATTCTGGGCGACCATGTCACGCTCGAAGCGGGTACCGGACTGGTTCATACCGCGCCGGGTCACGGCCTGGATGACTACGTCGTCGGCCACCGCTACGGACTCGCAGTCGATAACCCAGTCGGCGGCGATGGCCGCTTTTACGCCAGCACCGAACTCGTCGGCGGCATGAGCGTATGGGAAGCCAACCCCGTCGTGATCCAGACTTTGACCGACAAGGGCGTGCTGCTGGCGCAAGCCAGGCTGCAACACAGCTACCCGCATTGCTGGCGGCACAAGACGCCGATCATTTTCCGCGCTACCAAGCAGTGGTTTATCGGGATGGAAACGGTTGGCAAAGATGGCGACACTCTGCGCGCGCGCGCGCAAACAGCGGTTGACCAGACGCAATTTTTTCCGTCATGGGGGCGCGCACGACTGGAGGCGATGATTAAAAACCGCCCGGACTGGTGCGTGTCGCGTCAGCGTAACTGGGGCGTGCCGATGCCTTTTTTCATCCACAGGGAAACCGGCGACCCGCACCCGCGTACGGCGGAATTGCTGGAAATCGTCGCGCAGCGCGTCGAGCAATCCGGCATCGAAGCCTGGTTTGCGCTCGACGCGGCTGAGCTGCTGGGCGACGACGCGTGTCATTACGACAAGACCAGCCACACGCTCGATGTCTGGTTTGACTCCGGCTCTACTCACGCCTGCGTATTGAAGCAGCGTCCTGAACTCTCCCGCGCCGAGCCTGATCAACCCGGTGCCGACCTGTATCTGGAAGGCTCGGACCAACATCGCGGCTGGTTCCAGTCGTCCCTGCTCACCAGCTGCGCAACCGACGGTCACGCACCCTACAAGGCGCTGTTGACGCACGGCTTTGTCGTCGACGGCAAAGGCCACAAGATGAGCAAGTCCAAGGGCAATGTGGTCTCGCCGCAAAAAGTAATGAATCAATATGGCGCAGACATTTTGCGGCTGTGGGTCGCGCTGACCGACTATTCGGGCGAGCTGACGATCTCGGACGAGATTCTGAAACGCGTGGTCGAAAGCTATCGCCGCATCCGCAACACGCTGAAATTCCTGCTGGCGAATATTTCCGACTTTGATCCGAAAGCACATGCGCTGCCGGTTGCAGACTGGCTTGAAATCGACCGCTATGCGTTGGCGATGACGCGGCAATTGCAAGCGGATGTACAGGCGCATTACGACGCGTATGAATTCCATAACGTCGCACAGAAACTGCAAAGTTTCTGCTCGGAAGACCTCGGCGGTTTCTATCTCGACATTCTCAAGGATCGGCTCTACACCGCAGGACAAAATAGTAGCGCGCGCCGCGCCGCACAAAATGCGCTGTACCACATCACGCAGGCGATCAGCCGCTTGATGGCACCGATCCTGTCGTTTACCGGCGAGGAAGTTTCGGCGCTGGTAAACGGCGAAGACAGCAGCGTATTCCTGCACACCTGGCACACATTGCCCGCGCAACCGGACGAAGCAGGTTTGCTGCAAAACTGGACGCGTATCCGCGCCTTGCGTGCCGAGGTACAAAAGCAACTGGAAGACGTGCGCGTGTCGGGTGCCATTGGCTCTTCGCTGCAAGCTGAAATCGACATCCACGCCTGCGCGGATACTCGCGCCTTGCTCGATCCGCTTGGCGATGATTTGCGTCTTGTACTGATTACCTCAGAAGCCCGCGTGCATGCTGCGGACGGCGACAAAATCATCGTCACGCCCAGCGCCGAAGCAAAATGCGAACGCTGCTGGCATTACCGTGCCGACATCAATGCCGCGCCGGAACATCCGGGCTTATGCGGACGTTGCGTGAGCAATCTGTACGGCAGCGGCGAGGTGCGCAGCCATGCTTGATTCAACATTATTTTCCCCGGCTATGCGTAAATGGCTGGGCGTTGCCGGGCTGGTCATCGTGCTCGACCATCTCAGTAAATGGTGGGTGTCCGGCGCGCTGGAATACCAGCAAATGATCCCGGTGTTTCCATTTTTTTCTTTCGTACTGGTTCACAACCAGGGTGCCGCGTTCAGTTTTCTGGCGGATGCAGGCGGCTGGCAGCGCTGGTTTTTTATCGGCATCGGTATCGTCGCCACCGTCATCATCGTGCGCTTGCTAAAAACACACGCCCACGAACCGCGCATGGCGCTGGCACTGGCCTTGGTGCTCGGCGGCGCGCTGGGCAATGCGCTGGATCGCGCCATACTGGGCTATGTGGTCGACTTCCTGTATTTTCACTATCAAGGCTACGGTTTTCCCGCGTTCAATGTGGCCGATACGGCGATCAGCATTGGTGCGGCCCTGCTGATCTGGGACAGTCTTTTCGGCAAAACCGCCAAGACCGGCGGCGCGACGCGATGACTGCGCGGGTAGCCGCCTATGGCGACTCGCTCAGCCTGCGTTACGCGCTGCGCCTGCGCAACGGCACTGAAATCCTGTCAAACTTTAACGACCCGGCACCGGACACACTGACGCTCGGCGACGGCACGCTGGCACAAAACCTGGAACAATGGCTGATCGGTGTCGCTGTGGGCGAGCGCCATGTTTTTATGCTGGATGCCTGGCAAGCATTTGGCGTGAGCCAGCCCGAACTCGTTCACCACTTGCCAAAATCAGACCTGTCCGCTGAAGTTCGCATTGAGACCGGCACGCTGGTTGAATTCGCCATGCCGAACGGTCAGACCATGGCGGGACAGATTCTTGAAATTCTGGACGACTCCGTCAAAGTAGACTTCAATCATCCGCTGGCGGATTTGCCAATCGAGTTTGAAGTGGAAATTGTCGAACTGCACGAAGCGAGACCCGCATGAACAAAACCATTCTCCTCGCCAACCCGCGCGGCTTTTGCGCCGGGGTGGATCGCGCCATTGCCATCGTCGAACGCGCGCTGGAAAAATTTGGCGCGCCGATTTATGTGCGGCATGAAGTAGTTCACAACACTTATGTCGTCAACGATCTGAAAAACAAGGGCGCGATTTTTGTCGATGAACTGGTCAATGTTCCCACCGGCTCCACCGTCATTTTCAGTGCCCACGGTGTCTCGCAAGCTGTGCGGATCGAGGCCGAAGCGCTAGGGCTAAACGTATTCGATGCGACCTGCCCGCTGGTAACCAAGGTACACGTCGAGGTCACCAAA
>JAYVLR010000193.1:0-7128 GCA_043759395.1 Thiobacillaceae bacterium | reverse complement strand
GATAGGGCGGCTTGGGAGTATGCGATTTACTCATCTCGGACTCCTTCTGCAAGAACAATAGGGTGTCCGTGAAATGGGGTCAACTTCAAGTCCAAGATGTGACCCCTTTGGTGTGCCTTTGGCTGTGGTGACCCCTTTGGCTGTGCTTTGGCTGTGCAGGCTCTGGCACGGTGTTGCTGCGCTGGCCTAAGTTACCGTTCGGTTTTGAGAAACGAGAAATGAGCCGGGGCACCTATCTGACCCACAGGCTTGACCCCGTAAGGCTGGCCTTACGGGGTCAAGCCTGTGAACCTTTTGGTGGAAGTGTTGAGCGAAAACGGAGCGAACGAAGACAGGACAGGAACCATAACAAGGGTTCTTACGAGGGCACGCACGCGGTTATCCGTGTGATAATTCGCACTGCATAGCAGTCGAGGAAAGAACATGCAGACCGAACACTTTGACCTGAACGACATTGAGCACGAACCGAGCGATGCGCAACTGGAGGGTTTGATGAATGCGGTAGCTGCCGAGGCGCGCCGACGCGCTGATGTGGCACGCGTGGTGTTGATGCAGCGCTTGCGTGATGACATCGTTGCTGCCAATCGGATGCAGATGCCTGCATGACCAGGTTGTTGAAGCCAAGGCTGATCGTAGTCGCCGGCCCCAACGGTACTGGCAAGACATCGATCACCGAACAATTGCTGCGGCACGAGTGGATGGACGGCTGCGAGTATGTAAACCCGGACTTCATCGCGCGTGATGAATTTGGTGACTGGAATGCACCCGATGCAGTAAGACAGGCGGCCAATATGGCTGCTGAACGGCGCGAACAGTACCTGCGGGAGGCGCGTAATTTTGCATTCGAGACAGTATTATCCATGCCGGATAAGATCGATTTTATCCAGCGTGCGAAGCAGGCGGGTTATTTTGTCCGCTTGTTTTTTGTCGGTACGGATGATCCCTCGATCAATGCCAAACGCGTTGCGCTACGCGTGATGGAAGGCGGGCATGACGTTCCTATCAGCAAGATCATAGCCCGTTACACCCGATCCCTTGCGAATTGCTCACAGGCTGTGCGCATAGCAGATCGTGCCTACATTTACGACAATTCTGTTGATCAGGCACCGGCGCGTTTGTTGTTCCGCGCGAGCGACGGTAAGCTTGGGAAACGGTACAGCAACATCAACTCGTGGGCATGCGAAATCCTTCGAGAAATTGATCCAGAATTACCTGTTCTGGATGGCTGCATGACGTGGGGTGACTGATTTTAAGGGGCAGAGTCAAGGTCGGACCAGCTGGCGCTCACGTCCTGTTTTGCATGATTTCTTGACCTGAACAGGGCAAAACGATTACCCTCACGGGTACACTAACGATTTGATTTATCGCCCGTTCATGGATAAAACTGGCATGGAAATGACTGGCGCTGAGATCGTCGTAAATTGCCTGGCTGAAGAGGGGGTCGAATTTGTATTCGGCTATCCCGGCGGCGCAGTGCTCAATATTTACGACGCTATCTTCAAGCAAGACAAATTCAAGCACGTCCTGGTTCGTCACGAGCAGGCGGCGGTTCATGCCGCCGACGCGTATGCGCGTTCGACCGGGCGCGTTGGCGTGGCGCTGGTGACCTCGGGACCGGGCGTCACCAATGCGGTGACTGGCATCGCCACCGCTTATATGGACTCTGTCCCGATTGTGGTGGTCACGGGCCAGGTTCCCGTCCCGGCAATCGGCCTGGATGCGTTTCAGGAAGTCGACACCGTCGGCATTACCCGCCCCTGCGTCAAGCACAACTTCCTGGTGAAAGATGTGAAAGACCTGGCGATGACGATGAAGAAAGCTTTTCACATCGCCGCGACGGGCCGTCCGGGGCCGGTGGTGGTCGATATTCCCAAGGATGTCACCGCGCATCTGGCCGAATTTACCTACCCCGCAGCAGTCGAGTTGCGCTCGTATCAGTCTGCGCCACAAGCGCTGCCGGCAGACTTGAAGCGCGCGGTGCAGATGCTGATGAAGGCGAAGCGTCCGATGGTGTACGCGGGCGGTGGCGTAGTGCTGGGCGACGCTGCGGCGCAACTTACCGAGTTGACGCGGCTATTGGGATTTCCGTGTACCAACACGCTGATGGGGCTGGGCGGCTTTCCCGCGTCGGATAAATTATGGCTCGGCATGCTCGGCATGCACGGCACCTACGAAGCCAATATGGCGATGCAGCATTGTGATGTGCTGCTGGCGGTGGGCGCGCGCTTCGATGACCGTGTGATCGGCGACCCGGCACATTTTGCGCGTGAGCAGCGGCGCATTATTCATATCGATATCGATCCTTCGTCCATCTCCAAGCGCGTCAAGGTTGACCTGCCGGTGGTGGGAGATGTGAAGCAGGTGCTGGGCGATCTGATTACGCTGGTTAAACAGACGAAGGACAAGCCCGAGGCGGCCGCACTCAACACCTGGTGGACGCAGATTGAATTGTGGCGCTCGAAAGACTGCCTCAAGTACAACCAGAACGGCAGCATCATCAAACCGCAGTACGTGGTCGAAAAGCTGTGGGAGGTCACCCAGGGCAATGCCTACGTGACGTCTGACGTTGGCCAGCACCAGATGTGGGCTGCGCAGTATTACAAATTTGACAAGCCGCGCCGCTGGATCAATTCCGGCGGCCTGGGCACCATGGGCGTGGGTCTGCCGTATGCAATGGGCGTGCAACTGGCGTTCCCTGACGCGCAGGTTGCGTGCATCACGGGCGAGTCGAGCATCCAGATGTGCATCCAGGAATTGTCCACCTGCAAGCAGTACCGCATTCCGGTCAAGATCGTGACGCTGAACAACCGTTACATGGGTATGGTGCGGCAGTGGCAGGAGTTTTTTTACGGCAGCCGTTACGCCGAGTCATATATGGAATCCCTGCCCGATTTTGTCAAACTGGCAGAAGCCTACGGCCACGTCGGGATGCGTATCGACAAGTCGGAAGACGTGGAAGCTGCGCTGAAAGAAGCTTTCTCGCCCGCATTGAAAGAACGTCTGGTGTTCATGGATTTTCAAACCGACCAGACCGAAAACGTTTTTCCGATGATTGCGGGCGGCAAGGGTTTGAGTGAAATGATATTGGCAGAGGAGCTCTGATATGCGTCATATCATCTCACTGTTGATGGAAAACGAAGCCGGTGCCTTGTCGCGCGTTGCGGGACTGTTTTCGGCGCGCGGCTACAACATCGAATCGCTGACGGTTGCGCCGACAGAAGATGCGACGCTGTCGCGCATGACAATCGTCACCTGCGGCTCCGAAGAAATCATCGAACAGATCATCAAGCAGTTGAACAAGCTGGTGGACGTGGTCCGTGTGATGGATTTGTCCGAAGGCCGCCATATCGAGCGCGAGCTGATGCTGGTCAAGGTTCGTGCGGAAGGTGCCGGGCGCGAGGAAATGAAACGCACCGCAGATATTTTCCGGGGTCGCATTATCGATGTGACCGATGCTACCTACACCATCGAGCTGACCGGGACAGGTTCCAAACTCGACGCTTTCATTGAAGCGATCGACCCGGTGTACATCATCGAAACGGTGCGCACTGGCGCGTCGGGCATCGGACGCGGCGACCGCAGCCTGAAAATTTAAATTAAAAGTTTAAGCAGCAACCCATTTTATTTCTCTAGGAATACAAGCATGAAAGTTTATTACGACAAAGACGCCGACCTTTCCCTGATTAAAAAGCGCAAAGTCGCCATAATCGGTTACGGCTCACAAGGTCATGCGCACGCCAACAACCTGAAAGATTCCGGTGTAAAAGTGTGCGTCGGCCTGCGTAAAGGCGGGCCGTCGTGGGACAAGGCCAAGAAAGCCGGTCTCGCTGTGAAAGAAATCGGCGACGCAGTGAAAGAGGCCGATTTCGTGATGATTCTGGTACCGGACGAACTGATGGGTGCGGTGTATTACGAAGACATCGAACCCAATCTGAAGAAAGCCGCGACGCTGGCCTTTGCGCATGGCTTCAACGTGCATTACAACCAGATCACGCCGCGTGCCGATCTGGATGTGGTGATGATTGCGCCCAAAGGCCCTGGCCATCTGGTGCGCTCGACTTACACTCAGGGCGGCGGCGTGCCCAGCCTGATTGCGGTGCACCAGGACAAGTCCGGCAAGGCGCGCGACCTGGCCTTGTCCTACTCGTGTGCTAACGGCGGCACCAAGGGTGGCGTGATTGAAACCACTTTCCGCGACGAAACTGAGACCGACCTGTTCGGTGAGCAGGCGGTGTTGTGCGGCGGTTGCGTGGATCTGGTGAAAGCCGGTTTCGAGACGCTGGTGGATGCCGGTTACGCTCCCGAAATGGCCTATTTCGAATGCCTGCATGAACTGAAGCTGATTGTGGATTTGATGTACGAAGGCGGTATCGCCACCATGAATTACTCGATCTCGAACAACGCTGAATACGGCGAATATGTGACGGGCCCCAAGGTCATCAACGACCAGTCGCGCGCGGCCATGAAAGAGGCGCTGGCTAACATCCAGAACGGCAATTATGCCAAACAGTTCATCCTCGAAGGCCGCACCAACTATCCCGAGATGACTGCCCGTCGCCGCTTGAATGCCGAGCACCCGATCGAAGTGGTCGGCGCACAGTTGCGCGCGATGATGCCGTGGATCGGCAAGAACAAGCTGGTTGATCAATCTAAAAATTAGTGAAGGGTGAGGAGTGAGGCGTAGATCGCTTCATTCTCCAGCTTCATCACGACTCTTCACTCTTCACCCCCTACTTTTCACTTTCTCTTATGACCCATCCCATCATTGCCCGCGAGGGCTGGCTGATTTTGCTCGGCTCGTTTGCAGCCGCTTTTGTTGCAAGCTGGCTGCTTGGAATGTGGTCGATTCCGCTGTGGATTTTTGCAATCTTTGCGCTGCAATTTTTCAGGGATCCTGCACGCGTTCCACCGGCGGATGTGGATGCTGTGATTTCACCCGCTGACGGCCGTATCGTGGCGGTAGAAAAAGTGCGCGACCTGCACCTTGAGCGCGATGCCCTGAAAATCAGCGTGTTCATGAACGTGTTCAATGTGCATTCCAACAAGAGCCCGGTCGATGGCGAGATCAAAGGCCACTGGTATACCCCCGGCAGTTTTGTCAACGCCGACCTCGACAAAGCCTCGGTGGAAAACGAGCGCAACGCCTTGTGGATACAAACGGCGCGTGGCGATGTGACCTGTATCCAGATTGCCGGGCTGATCGCGCGGCGCATCCTGTGTTATGTCCGCACCGGCGATCAATTGGTGCGCGGTCAGCGCTACGGCTTTATCCGGTTTGGTTCGCGGGTGGACGTGTATCTGCCGACGACTGCGCGGGCGGAAGTCTCGATTGGGCAAAAAGTGACAGGCGGGCGTACCATTCTCGCTCGTTGGTAAATTAGGTTCGTAACACCGGATCACACGATGCTCGATTTCAATCACAACAAACACGAAAACGCGCACCTGCGTATGCGTGATCGCGGCATCTACCTGTTGCCCAATCTGTTTACCACGGGTGCTTTATTCGCTGGTTTTTATGCCATTGTGCAGGCGATGAATGGCCGCTTTGAGCACGCCGCCATCGCCATCCTGATTGCGATGGTGCTGGACGGGCTGGATGGCCGGGTCGCGCGCATGACGCATACTCAAAGTGCGTTCGGTGCCGAATACGACAGCCTCTCCGACATGGTGTCTTTTGGCGTAGCACCAGCGCTGGTGGTGTATGAATTTGCGCTGCAAGGCATGGGCAAGCTCGGCTGGATCGCTGCCTTCGTCTATTGCGCCGGTGCGGCATTGCGGCTGGCACGCTTCAACACCCAGCTCGAAACCCCGACTGATAAACGTTTTTTCCAGGGCCTGCCCAGTCCGGCCGCGGCCGCCCTGATTGCGGGATTTGTCTGGGTCATGGTCGAGTACAGCGTGCCGGGACAGGATGTGCGCTGGCTCGCCGCCGCCCTCGCGCTGTTTGCCGGCCTGACCATGGTCAGCAACTTCAAGTACTACAGCGGCAAGGAAATCAATCTCAGAAAGAGCGTCCCGTTCTTCGTCATCCTGCTGGTGGTGCTGGCGTTTATTCTGGTTTCGTTCAGTCCGCCTGAAGTGTTGTTTGGCGTGTTTGTGTTGTACGGCGCATCGGGGTATGTGTATGCGTTGATGTTGCTGGGGCGAAACAAAAAACCAGAGTCAATAATGTCTCCAGCCTCATTGTCCTTGCCTGAAGATAAAAAATAGATACAATTTAGACCATGTCTAATCAGTACTCCGCTTCTTTCAATGTCTGCCTGTCGAACGCTCTGTTCGGCGGCCTGCTGCTGCGCGTGGCGCGCACATAAACCCCCCCCTTGCAGTACCCCGTACAGTAATATTTGATGCCGCCGTTTTGATGAAGCGGTGGAGACTCGTATTAAACCCATCCGGCTCCCGATTGAACAGGTACCGGAACACATGGAGAGCGCCATGAGCGACCGTTTATTAATATTTGATACCACCTTGCGCGACGGCGAACAAAGCCCGGGTGCCGCGATGACCAAGGACGAAAAACTCCGCATCGCGCGGCAACTGGAAAAACTGGGTGTTGACGTAATAGAAGCAGGTTTTGCCGCCGCCAGTCCTGGTGACGCAGATGCGATTCGGGCGATTGCCGAGACGATTACCGGTTCAGCCATCTGTTCGCTTGCGCGTGCCAACGAGCGTGATATTCATGCTGCTGGCGGCGCGATTAAGCCCGCAAAATCGGGGCGCATCCATACCTTCATCGCCACCAGCCCGATCCATATGGAAAAAAAGCTGCGGATGCAGCCCGATCAAGT
Source organism: Thiobacillaceae bacterium (assembly GCA_043759395.1). Classification (GTDB taxonomy): domain Bacteria; phylum Pseudomonadota; class Gammaproteobacteria; order Burkholderiales; family Thiobacillaceae; genus Thiobacillus. The sequence goes on along the minus strand of JAYVLR010000193.1, from coordinate 340 downwards.
GGTCGAAGCGGCGATCAAGTCGGTGAAACTCGCGCTCGAATACACCGACGATGTCGAGTTTTCTGCTGAAGACGCGGTGCGCTCGGATCTGGATTTCCTCGTCCGTATTTTTGACGAAGTCATCAAGGCCGGTGCCAAAACGCTGAACGTGCCCGATACCGTCGGCTACAGCATTCCCGCTTTATGGGGCGAGCGCATGAAGCAACTCATCGAACGCGTGCCCAATGCCAATACAGTGGTGTGGTCTACCCACTGCCATAACGACCTCGGCATGGCGGTCGCCAACTCGCTCGCTGCGGTGATGAATGGCGCGCGCCAGGTCGAATGCACCATCAACGGC
>JAYVLR010000192.1:0-4612 GCA_043759395.1 Thiobacillaceae bacterium | reverse complement strand
TATGTTGAAGGCAGCGGCGCAGAACGGCTGGCTGGACGAGAGAGCTTGCGTGCTTGAGGCTTTGCTCGCGTTTAAACGAGCAGGCGCAGATGGCATCCTAACTTATTTTGCACGCGATGCCGCACGATATCTTGCAGCCAAGGCATAAATAAGGGCGTTAAATATCAAGTTATTACGATTTACTGCCGAAATTGTCATGTCGGTAGCCTTGGATAGCCAGCGGAATCAAGTTAAACGGTGCATGTAATCTAAATATTATGTCTGACCTCTCAAGATTCAAAAATCGCCGCGAACCGGACGAATGGGATAAGACCATCATTGCCTTCCAGTCGCCGTATCGACTCAAAGATTTGTGCATAGATCAAAGCCAGAACCCGGCCGAAGAAACAACCCAGGTTAGCCAACAGGAATTCAAGGTACGTTTAGCCACCACCGATGATCGGCGCAAGTCTGCGAGTCTGCTTATTCAAAAAATGTATAGTTGGCGCGGCTACGATGCGAATGCGCTAACCCCCGATCCCAATAAGATTACCTTGGTCGCCTACCAGGAAGACAAGGTAGTGGGCACTCTTACCCTGGGCATGGACTCTCCTGGGGGCATGGTGGTAGATGAGCTTTACAAAAGGGAGGCGGACGAACTACGGGCCCAAGGCAAAAAGCCATGCGATATCACCCGGCTCGCCGTGGATCAGGATATCCAGTCTAAAAGTGTGTTGGCGGCGCTGTTTCATTTATCTTTCATTTATGGGCGAAACATACACACCGCCACGGATTTTCTGATTGAAGTGAATCCGCGCCACGTGCTTTTCTATCAACGCATGTTAGGGTTTAAGCCGTTTGGTCCAGAGAAAATCTGCCCCCGGGTCAACGCCCCTGCCATATTGTTAAGGCTCGATCTGGATTACGCGGACGAGCAGATTATTCTGCATGGTGGGATGGGAGCAGCCGCTAAGGGCGTAAAGACTATATACCCCTATTTTTTCACGCGCACTGATGAATTGGGTATCACACAGCGTCTGCTTAAGGGAGAATGATCCCCTGTTGAGTTCCTTCGGCTGGGTCGCATGCAATCCTTTCTCTATGACGAAGCCTTTTCCCGCAACATCGGTTGGCTGACCGCACTAGAGCAGGATCGGTTACGCAGAATACGCGTGGCCATTGCCGGTCTGGGGGGCGTAGGCGGAGCGCACCTACTAACCTTATGTCGGCTCGGGATGGGCAAATTCCATCTGGCCGATTACGATACTTTTGATCTGGTCAACTTCAATCGTCAGGTCGGCGCGGCGGTAAGCACCCTCGGTCAAAGCAAGCTGGATGTCATGACCCGACAAGCGCTGGAGATCAATCCAGAGCTTGAAATAAGGGGATTTTCCCAAGGCGTGACCAGCGAGAATCTGGATGCGTTTCTGGACGGCGTCGACCTCTATGTCGATGGTCTGGATTTTTTCGCGTTCGAGGCGCGCCAGCAGGTCTTTGCCGCGTGCGCGGCAAAAGGCATTCCCGCCGTCACCGCTGCCCCCCTGGGAATGGGCGCGGCCGTGCTCAACTTTTTGCCGGGTAGCATGAGCTTCGACGATTATTTCCGTCTGAACGACGGCACCGAAGCGGAAAAGCCCTTGCGTTTCCTCATGGGACTCGCGCCCGCCCGCCTGCAAATGGGCTATCTGGTCGACCCCAGCACGGTTGACCTGGCGAACAGAAAAGGCCCCTCCACCATCATGGCCTGCCAGCTCTGCGCCGGCGTCGCCGCGACCGAGGCCCTGAAAATCCTCCTTGGGCGCGGCCCGCTGCGGGCGGCACCCAGGGGCTATCATTTCGATGCTTTCCGCAACCAGCTGGCGCTGACCTGGCGACCCGGCGGCAACCGCAATCCCGTGCAGCGGGTTCTTATCGCGCTTGCCAAACGCAAACTTGGACTCTGAATGCAGCCGACACCCGAAGCCATCGCGGATATTCTCGACCTCGCCCGCTGGGCGCCCTCCGGCGACAACACCCAACCCTGGCGTTTTGAAGTGATCGACGACCATCGCCTGATCGTTCATGCCTTCGATACCCGCGACCATTGCGTCTATGACCTCGATGGCCATCCCAGCCAGATTGCACACGGCGCGCTGCTGGAAACCCTCGCCATCGCCGCCAGCGCGCATGGCCTGCGGGCGGAAATCCAGCGCCGCCCCGATGCGCCGGAGTCGCATCCCGACTATGTTGTGGACTTGATCCCGGACAGCAGCCTGGCGCCCGATCCCCTGCTGCCCCACATCCGGCTGCGTTCCGTGCAGCGTCGCCCGATGCGCACCACGCCGCTTACACCATCGCAGAAACAGGCGCTGCAAGGGGCTGTCGGAAAGCTTTACACGGTGCGCTGGTTCGAGGGCGGGTCGCAACGCTGGCAGATGGCCAAACTGATGTTCGATAACGCCAAGCTCAGGCTCACCCTGCCCGAAGCCTATCCCGTCCATCGCGACATCATTGAGTGGAACGCGCGCTTCAGCGAGGACAGGGTGCCCGATCAGGCGCTGGGACTGGACGCCATGACCCTCAAGCTGATGCGCTGGGTGATGGTCAGTTGGCGGAGGGTCGCGTTTTTTAACCGGTATCTGGCCGGGCATTTAACCCCGCGGATCGAAATGGACCTCCTGCCCGGCCTGTTCTGTGCCGCGCACTTTGCCATCCTGGCCAACAAGGCGCCTGAGACGGTCGACGATTACGTCGCCGCAGGCCGTGCTGTGCAGCGCTTGTGGCTGACAGCCACAAGCCTGGGCCTGCAACTGCAACCCGAGATGACGCCCTTGATATTCAGCCGCTATGTGCGTGAGGGCAGGGCGTTCAGCCGTCAGCCGGGCGCGGTGGCAACAGCAGCCATGCTTGCACAGCGGTTGTCCCGGCAGTTGCCGGGCGAGTCGCTGTCGCGCGCCGTCTTTCTCGGGCGTATCGGCGATGGGCGACCAGCCGCCAGCCGGTCGCTGCGTCTGCCACTGAAACGCTTCCTGCCCTGATTCCAGCGGGCGGCCACGCCGTTCAGCGTGGGCGACTGTCGGAAAACTTTACGGTTCATCTTGCGCAATTCGGCGTCATCAATGCAGCTATATGATTAATATAGATATTTTAATTGTGGCATGGCGTGTGCTTATTGTTGACCAGAACTTACCGCCATTCCATTAGGAGACAAAGATGAAAACCACCCAATTTATTAGACTCGCTATTCTGACAGCTGCTGGATTTGCAAGTGCCGGAATGACCACACAGGCTACCGCTTTCATCCTGCCTACAACGGGCTACGTGCAATACGGTGATGGCCTGTCCTATTCCCTGCCCCTTCTGGCCTACTTTTACGACCAAGCTAATGGTGGCGGCACGGGACCGGGTAACCCCTTCTACGTCAACTCCACCCCTGGCGCCATCAAGGACTTGATTGTGGTCGCAACAGGCTCAACTGGCGGCTCGCTCAACACCAACTTCGCCGGGATGGACAACGCCTACCCCACCCCCAGTGGCGCCAGTGGCTCCAACTTCTTCAGCACTCCCACCGTTACCGATCCGGGCCAGGTCAGTGCTTTCACCGGGGATCAAGCCACCACTTGGGATGCCACGGTCGCCTCGCTCAATACCTTCCTGGGTGGCGAAAGCATGATTTTCTTTTTCAACAATAATCAAGAAAGCAGTCTTGGAACGGCCGCGCAGAGTCTCGCCATCTGGGCGCAGATCACGGTGACCAATCCCACTGGCAGCATTCTCGGTACCTTCGATTTCACCAACAACAACCGTCCGTACACCACGGTCAGCGAAGGTGGCAGCGGCGGGGTTTTCAACGGGAATCCGGGCACCTACACTTTTGGCGGGGCGGGTGACGCCACCGTGGTGGGCTCCAATTCACCGACCGGCAGCACCAATGCAAAAACTGACTATGTGCTTTCCGGTGGTCAGCTGTGTCTGACCAATTTTGGCGCGCTCAAGAATTGTAATGGCACCACGCTGAGCACTGGCGAGACCATCACTCAAACATTCAACCATAACCTGGGCGCCAACCAGGCGGCGTATGCAGTCGTCTTCCCTGAACTGAATACCCTGCTGGCCGGCCTGAGCGGCGATCTTAGCCAGTACTCTGTGCACGTCGACGTGCGCATGGGCTGCGATCCCGCGCTATTTGGTAGCAATGCCAATGCTGCGATCTGCTCCGGTTCTGACATTGGCTACGGCAAGAATCTGAACAACGGTTACGAGCAGCTTTTCATCGGCAAGGCCAGCACTGTGGTCAACGTGCCTGAGCCTGCCACCGTGGCGCTCTTGGGCCTGGGTCTGCTCGGGCTGGGGCTGGCGCGTCGCCGCCGTCCGGTTGCTTGAGCCTGATCTGCTTCGTAAAAAAGGCTCCAAACGGAGCCTTTTTTGTTGGGCTGGCCATCGCGCATAACAAACCCAATCACCGCGCAGGCAACGCTCAAACGCATACCAACCAACGCAAGCCCTTCTTGTGGCCCACCCCTGCTGGGCGGGGGGCTCGGCGGAGATTCCATTCTCATGGGGCTACCCTTGCCTGGGTTCTGTCGGGGAAAAGAATTCAGGATCGGCGGATCAGGCGCGCAATCTCGAAAAAGCGTAGATCAGCACGGCGGGC
>JAYVLR010000191.1:0-9298 GCA_043759395.1 Thiobacillaceae bacterium | reverse complement strand
GCCAGCAAGCTGCTCGACATCGGCCAGGTCGGCGAGATTGTCGACATCGACCCCGAAATCATCGAACTGCTCGATACCCGTGATTTCATCCCGGTCGTCGCCCCGCTTGGCACCGATGCTGAAGGCAATTCCTACAACATCAATGCCGATGTCGCTGCAGGCAAGCTCGCAGCCAAACTTCGCGCCGAAAAAATAATCTTCATGACCAATACCCCCGGCGTGCTCGATAAAACCGGCGCGCTGCTGACCGGATTGACGGCGAAAGAGGTCGATGCCTACATTGCCGACGGCACCATCGCGGGCGGGATGCTGCCTAAGGTGGGCTATGCTATCGAAGCCGTTAAAAGCGGCGTTAAAACCGCCCATATCATTGATGGCAGAGTGGAGCATGCCTTGCTGCTGGAAGTGTTGACCAAGGAAGGTGTAGGCACCTTGATCAAGGGGGTTTAAAACCACGGCCGGCATCAAGATTGGCGCAATGCATGCCGTTTAGTGGTTTCACAAGGCATTTTTGGCAAAAGATAAAGGACATCATGGTAAATCTTCCCGTACTTTGTAGCCCGCTTCGCCACGTTGTATCAATGCGGACACTGCGAGCCGCCAGTCTGGCACTGGCGGCCTGCGCAACGCCGACCTACGCCTTTGAGTTTCACAGCACAGCATTCCTGAGCGGCGAACTCACCGGCAGCTTTGATACGACGCTTTCGCTGGCCGCCGCCTGGCGTGTTCAAAACCGCGACCCGGCACTCATCGGCATTGCCAATGGCGGCACCGCGCGCTCGGTCAATGAAGACAATGGCGATCTCAATTACAACAAAAACGATGCCTATGCCACCACGCTCAAGGCGACCCACGAACTGGAATTGAAATATCACAACCTGGGGGCGTTTTTCCGCGCCACGTATTTCTGGGATGAAATCAATCACGATAAAACCGGGCTAGGCGACGCCGGGCGGACGCGCGTAGGGCATGACTTCGAGTTTCTCGATGCCTATGTTCATGGCAAATTTGATCTCACCGGCAAGACGCTGAACGTGCGGCTTGGCAATCAGGTGGTGAGCTGGGGCGAAAGCACCTTTATCCCGAATGGCATCAATGTCATCAACCCGGTCAGCGTCAGCAAATTACGTACGCCGGGTGCCGAATTGCGCGAAGCGTTTTTGCCTACGCCCATGCTGTGGGCTTCGCAGGAGATTAACGACACAGTCAGTGTTGAAGGTTTTTATCAGGCGACCTGGCAAAAAACCCGCCTCGACCCGCGCGGCACCTATTTCAGCAGCAACGACTTCATCACCGACGACGGCAATCGCGTCTATGTCGGATTCGGGCGGCGCAAGGACGAGCATCCTCCTTTAACCAGTCCCCTGCTTGATGCATCTGCATCGGTGTGGGCACCGCGCATTTCTGATCTAACGCCAAAGGACAGCGGCCAGTTCGGGCTGGCAACGCGGATCTTTTTGCCCAAACTCAACAACACTGAAATCGGACTCTTCCACCTCAATTACCACAGCCGCATTCCTTACGTCTCAGGCGTACGCGGCTCGGCCAGCAACGCATTGGTGGCCGGAACAGCGCGTTATTTTGCCGAATACCCGGAAGACATCCGGCTCTGGGGCGTAAGCTTTAACACCTCGGCGCCAGGCGGGATCGCTCTGCAAGGCGAATATTCCTATCGTCCCAACCTGCCGGTGCAACTCTCCGCCCCCGAGTTGTTGCTGGCCGCCTTGGGCGCACCCAACACGGTAGGGACATTTGCAACCGGCCAAACCATCACTGGCTACCGTCGCGTCAAGGCACAGCAGCTTCAGCTCACCGCAACCAAAGCCTTCGGGCCCACCCTGGGTGCAAACGAGTTTGTTGCAGTAGGCGAAGTTGGCTACAACACTCTCGACCTGCCCTCCAATCAGCGCTTCAACGGCCCCGGGGTATTCTTGCCCTCACTCCAGTCGGCAGCCAACGCACTGGCTTTTGGCTCGAGACAAACGGACGGCTTTGCTACCCGCCAATCATGGGGCTATCGGCTGCTGGCGCGGATGGATTTCGCCAACGCCATTCAGGCCGCGACTTTGTCCCCGCGCATCGCGTTTTCGCATGACGTGGAAGGTACCGGCCCGAATTTCAATGAGGGCGTGCGTGCGCTGACCCTGGGTGTCGGCCTGAACTTCAAGCAGGACTGGCAGGCTGATCTTGCCTACACCTCGTATTTTGGCGGGCGCACTTATTCGGGCATAGACCAGCCTGCGCTTGCCACACCAACCAATCCCTATCCGGCCACACAAGCAACGGCTTATGCCTCCAGCGCCAATCCGCTCAAGGATCGGGACTTTATTGCTGCCAGCCTGAGCTATTCGTTTTGAACACATGCCATCCGTCTGTTGAAAGAAATCTGATGAATCCAGCCTCCTGTCTATCAAGTGTATTCATGGCCGGCGTGCTGCTTGCAACGCCTGCGCAAGCCGGGGTATCGGCTGCGGAAGCCGCAAAACTGGGCAGCAGTCTGACCCCGCTTGGCGCAGAAAAAGCGGGCAATAGCGCCGGCACCGTTCCCGCCTGGGACGGCGGCCTGACCAAGCCCCTCGCGGGTTTCAAGCCCGGCGGCCACTATCCCGACCCGTATGCTGCGGACAAGATTCTGTTCAGCATCGCCAGCACCAACGTGGAGCAATACCGCGACCGGCTGACGCCCGGACAAATCGCGCTGCTGAAAAAATACCCGAACTGGAAAATGAATGTTTATCCCACTCATCGTTCAGCCACTTACCCGCGCACAACGCTGGATCAAAGCGTGACCAACGCCACGCGCGCACAACTTGTCGGCGATGGTGTAACCGGCGCGCTGGGCGGCATTCCCTTTCCTATCCCTAAAGACGGTCTGGAAGCGATCTGGAATACGCTGCTGCGCTACCGTGGCGATGCCTACGCCACCGACTGGAGCCAGGCTGCCGTGACGCGCGGCGGCGATTACACGCCGGTGCGCTTCGAGTATGAATATGATTTTCACTATGGCAACCTGACCAAGCCCGACAAGGAACGCGAGCCGAACAAGCTGCTTAATTTTTTGCAAACCGTGACTGCCCCCGCACGCCTCGCCGGACAGGTTTTGCTGGTGCATGAAACTGTCGATCAGGTGAAGCAGCCGCGCACCGCCTGGATTTACAGCCCCGGCCAGCGCCGCGTTCGCCTCGCGCCGAATGTGGCCTATGACAACCCGGGCACCGCCGCAGACGGCCTGCGCACCAATGACGACTTTGGCATGTACAACGGCGCTACCGACCGTTACGACTGGAAACTGCTGGGCAAGCGCGAAGTGTATGTGCCGTATAACGCGTACAAACTCTCGGGCAACACGCTCGGCTACGCGGACATCCTGCAAGCGGGGCATCTCAACCCGGAGGCAACACGCTACGAGCTGCATCGCGTGTGGGTGGTAGAAGCCAACCTCAAACCCGGCACCAGCCATCTCTACAAAAAGCGCGTGTTCTATATCGACGAAGACAGCTGGGCCGTCCTCGTCACCGATCAATACGACGCGCGCAACGAACTATGGCGCGTAGCCGAACAGCACTCGATCAACCTCTACGATGTGCCGATGTTTTTCGGCACGGTCGAAGTGCATCACGACCTGCAATCGGGACGCTACATCGCCATGGGCTTGCGCAATCAGGAGTCCAGGGTATTTGAACCGATTACCCGCCGTGCCAGCGATTTCACGCCGCAAGGTTTACGCGGAATCGGCACACGCTAAATTGCCGATGAGGGACGGGCGACTTACCTGGCTGGCAGCCGTACTCATGCTGGCCGTTTGTACCTGCGCTGCCGCTGCCCCCGCCCAGCTACCCGCCGGCTTTGAAACCCGTCTGTTACTGCTGGATGCCGACACCCTCTCGCAACGCCAGGTCGCAGTCGGCGAGCGTGGCACTATCCTGATCCGTGACGACGAGGCACAACACTGGCGCCGCGCATCCAGTCCGGGCGAGTCCCTGCTCACCGCGCTCACCACGCGCGGCCAAACCGCATGGGCGGTGGGACACGACGCGACCATTCTTAAAAGCACCGATCAAGCGGCCACCTGGCGACGGGTGCATTACGCGCCCGAACAGCAGCGCCCGCTGCTCGATGTGCTGTTCATGGATGATGCACACGGCTTTGCAGTAGGCGCGTACGGCGCGTTTCTGGAAACACGCGATGGCGGAGAACACTGGACTGCGCGCAGCATTGCCGCAGACGACCACCACCTCAACGCCATTGCCTTACTGGCGAACGGCACCTTGCTGATTGCGGGCGAAGCGGGCACGCTGCTGCGCTCGACTGACACGGGCCAAACCTGGCAGGCACTCGCCTCGCCTTATGCCGGTTCGTGGTTCGGCGTGCTGCCCGCAGGCCGCCTGCCCGTGAATCAAACGGCGGCGCTGGTATTTGGCTTGCGCGGCAAAATTTTTCGTAGCGAAGACGCGGGCGCAAGCTGGCAAGCGGTGAGTTCACACACCGAAGCCACGCTGATGGGCGGGCGCGTGCTCAATGACGGGACGGTGGTGCTGGTAGGGCATGACGGCGTAATGCTGACCAGCACGGATCAGGCGCGCACCTTCCACTTGCAACAGCAGCCAGGCAATGCGGCCTTCTCCGCCGTGCTTGCCGGTAAGCGCAGTTGGTGGCTGGCAGGCGAGCGGGGCATCACGCGCGCAAGTCGGCCTCAGCAATGAATTCGCGTTCAGACCCAGACTTAAACCCAAAACCATCCAAGCTCGGCTGGAACGCACGCATCACCGTGCTGGCGCTCCGGCTATTCGATTTTCGCCGATCGCTCCTGGCGCTGTTCACCCTGATCACGCTGCTGCTCGGCGTGTCCGCCACGCACCTGCGGGTGGATGCGAGCTTCAACAAGCTGATCCCGCTGCAACACGAGTACATGCGGGTCTTTACCGATTACAAAAAAAGCTTCGGCGGCGCCAACCGGGTGCTGGTCGCGCTGATGCAAAAAGACGGCGACATTTATCAACCTGCGTTTTTCAAATCGCTGCGCGGACTGAGCGACGATGTTTTCTTCATTCCCGGCGTAGACCGCGCAACGGTGACTTCGCTGTTCACACCCAATGTGCGCTTCACTGAAATTATCGAAGAGGGGTTTGCGGGCGGCAATGTAATCCCCGCCGGGTTTCAGGGAAGCCTGGCGGACCTGGAAACGGTGCGCCAAAACGTACTGAAATCCGGGCAGGTCGGGCGTCTGGTTGCCAATGATTTCAAGGGCGCACTGGTGACCGCCGAATTGCTGGAATTTGATCCCGCCAGCGGCACCCGGCTCGACTATCAAAAAGTCGCACAGCAACTCGAACAGTTGCGCACCCAATACCAGAACGCGCAGCGCCAGGTTCACATCATCGGCTTTGCCAAGGCAGTGGGCGATATTACTGACGGCGCGCGCGGTGTCCTCGGCTTTTTCGGCATTGCGTTTGCCGTTACGGCGGCGCTGCTGATGCTGTACTTCCGGTCGTTCAAGTTGGCGCTGCTTGCGCTGACGTGCGCACTGGTACCCGTGATCTGGCTGCTCGGGCTGCTGCCCGTTCTGGGCTACGGCATCGACCCTTTGTCGATTCTGGTGCCCTTCCTGATTTTCTCGATCGGCACCAGCCATGCGGTGCAGATGACTCATGCCTGGAAACACGAAACGCTGCGCGGCGCGGACGGCCTGTCCGCCTCACGCAATGCGTTTACCAAGCTGTTTATTCCCGGCGCCACCGCCTTGCTGGCAAATGCCATCGGCTTTTTAGTCATTCTGCATATCGATATTGCAATGGTTCAGGAAATGGCGGTAACAGCCAGCCTCGGCGTAGCGCTGATGATCGTGACCAACAAGATTTTGCTGCCCATTCTGCTGTCCTATCAGACCTTCAACGCTACGCAAACTGCGCGGCTACAGAAGGCGTCGAACCACGCCGTCTGGAAATCCCTGAGCCGTATTGCCAGCCGCAAAGGCTCGCTCTTGCCCCTGGCTGGCGCACTCGTCCTGCTGGTGCTGGGCGCATACAAAGCCGCCGAACTGAAAATCGGCGATCTCGGCAACGGCATCCCGGAACTGCACGCCGCCTCGCGCTACAACACCGACACGGCGGCGATCGTGCAGCACTTCTCGATTGGCGTAGACGTGCTTGCAGTCATCGCACAGACGCACAATGTGCCGGATGCCTGCACCCGCTTCGAAATAATGGACAGCATCGACCGTTTCGAGTGGGAAATGAAAAATATTGCGGGCGTGCAATCAGTGCGAAGCCTGCCGGGCGTGGCCAAACTCATCAACGCCGGCTGGAACGAAAATAGCCTCAAATGGCGCGTGCTGGCGCGCAACCCGCAGGTGCTGGCGCAATCCATCACGCCCATCGACACCTCCAGCGGCCTGCTCAATACCAATTGCAGCGCGATGCAGATCATGATTTTTACCGCCGACCACACAGGCGAAACGATTGCGCGCATAGTGCGCGCGGTCAAGGCATTCAACGCGCGCCATGGTTCGGACGCGCTGCAATTCAAACTCGCCAGCGGCAACGTCGGCGTGATGGCGGCGACCAACGAAGCCGTCGATGCCGCAGAAATCACCATGCTGATCTGGCTGTTCGCCGCGATTTCGGCGCTGGTGCTGTGGGAATTTCGTTCGTTCACCGCATGGCTGTGCATCATCCTCCCGCTGGCGTTGGTGTCTCTGCTGTGCAATGCCCTGATGGCGATGCTCGGTATCGGCCTCAAAGTCTCGACCCTGCCGGTCATTGCCTTGGGCGTGGGTGTGGGCGTTGATTACGGCATCTATTTGTACGAGCGGATGCAGCATCATTTCAATCTGGATGGTGAGACGCTAAGCGATGCCTTTTATCACGCGCTGTGCGAGCGCGGCACCGCCGCCGTCTTTACCGCCATCACCATGAGCATCGGCGTAGGCAGCTGGGCGTTTTCGGCGCTAAAATTCCAGGCTGACATGGGGCTGCTGCTTGCCTTCATGTTTCTGGTGAATATGCTCGGCGCGATCCTGTTGTTGCCCGCGCTCGCCGCCTGGACTTTTAAACGCTCCCCAACTCCCAACCCCTGAATTTCTATGCGCTACTGGTTAATGAAATCCGAACCTTCCGATGTCAGCATCGACGATCTGGCGGCCTTTCCCGATCAGACCGTGGCCTGGTACGGCATCCGCAATTATCAGGCGCGTAACTTCATGCGCGACCAGATGAGGGCGGGAGACAAAGTCCTGTTCTATCACTCGACCTGTGCCGAACCCGGCATCGCCGGGCTGGCCAGGGTGAGCACGCCGGCGTATCCGGATGCAACCCAGTTTGATCCGAAGAATAAATATTTCGACGCCAAGGCCACGCCGGAAACGCCGCGCTGGGTCAATGTCGATGTCCGCCTGGTAAAAAAAACCCGCTTGCTGCCGCTGGCGGAACTGCGCACGCACCCCGAACTGGCCAATATGCGCATCCTGCAACGCGGCAATCGCTTGTCGATTACCCCGGTTGATCCCGCTGAATATGAATTTATCCTGACCCTGCTGTGACACTGGCTGTTGCCTATATCGTGCTCGGCCTGCTGGCCGGTTTCGTCGCCGGGCTGCTGGGTGTCGGCGGCGGCCTCATCATTGTGCCGGTGCTGATCGCATTGTTTCAGTCGCACGGCATCGGCAACGGAATCGAACCGCAACTGGCGCTCGGCACCTCGCTTGCAAGCATCCTCTTCACCTCCATTTTCAGCGTGCGCGCCCATCATCGCCACGCAGCGGTCGACTGGCCGCTGGTGCGCAGAATCACCTGGGGAATAGTCGGCGGAACCCTACTGGGCGCACTGTTTGCCGCACGGATGCCAGCGCAGGTGCTGAAGCTTTTTTTCGTGATTTTCCTGTTCTATGCAGCCACGCAAATGTGGCTGGATTTCAAACCCCGCCCACATCGCAGCTTGCCGGGCACTGCCGGAACCAGCCTTGCGGGCACAGTCATCGGCATGGTGTCGAGCTGGGTCGGCATCGGCGGCGGCACGCTCTCGGTACCGTTCATGTTGTGGCATAACCTGCCCTTGCATCGCGCCATCGCCACCTCGTCCGCCATCGGCTTCCCGATCGCACTGGCTGGTGCAGCCGGCTACATCATCGGCGGCTGGAATCTGCCCGCCCTGCCGCCCCATAGTCTGGGTCTCGTGTATTTGCCCGCGCTCGCGGGGATCGTGCCCGGCAGCGTGCTCACCGCACCGCTCGGCGCACGCACCGCGCACCGTTTACCCGTGCGCCCGCTCAAGCGCGTTTTTGCCTTGCTGCTGTATGTGCTTGCAATCCGCATGGTATTTACGCTTTAAACGTGAAACGGCGTTACAAGCCGTGGCAATACCCGCTAAGATTGCGGGATTGAAAATCGTAAAGGCTTGTTGGCCGCCAGGCTGCATCGCCACCTCAACCATCAGCGCCTGACCCTTCCTGCCATCGACGATGTGATCTCTCGCGGCCGCTGGCAGGATTGGGCTGACCTGCGCCGCGCGGTTCTTCGGGATCGGTCGTTGTTTGAAAAAGTGGAACGCATCTGCCGCCCTTATATTTCCGACCCCTACGCCCAACGATATCATTTCTGGATGCACTACATTGAAGAACACTGCGTTGAACAAAGCAGCGCCGCCCCCTGACTGGGAGCTTGTCCTTTCGTCTGCTGCCCGCTTGCAGCGTATCCCGCCGGATGCCGTGCTGGTTGGCGGCACGGCATCTGCCATCCACGCCGAACACCGGTTCTCTCGTGATACCGACCATGTTCTGCCCGATCTGCGCCTGCGGTTCGACCAAATCCTCGCACAACTTGAATCAGTTGCCGGGTGGAAGACTGCACGTGTCAAACGCCCGGTGCAAATTCCCGGCAGCCTCGACGGCATTGAAACAGGAGTACGGCAATTGATCCGGGAAGCGCCATTGGAAACGATGGTTCTCGACTACCACGGTGAACGTCTTACCGTTCCGACTGAGGATGAGATTTTGCGCATCAAGGGCGTGCTGATTCTCAAGCGCAACGCCACACGGGATTATCTCGATTTCGTGGCGCTTGCCGATTATCTGGGCGACACACGCGCAGCGCGGGCACTCCAATCATTCGATAAACTGTACCGGCAGGAAAACAAGGAATCTCCGCTGCAACAACTGCAAGTACAACTCGCCAACGCCGTGCCCTACGACCTGGAGGACACGCAATTGTCCGAATACAAGAACCTTTCTCCACGGTGGCACGACTGGCACGTTGTGAAAGCAGCGTGTGCGCATATTCGACGGTGATCTTTGATCGCGTTTGCG
>JAYVLR010000190.1:0-6935 GCA_043759395.1 Thiobacillaceae bacterium | reverse complement strand
AGTGCCGTGCTGGTCGTCGTGGAACACCGGAATGTCGAGCGACTTGCGCAATGCCGCCTCGATCACAAAGCAATGTGGCGCGGCGATGTCTTCGAGGTTAATGCCGCCGAAGGTGGGCGCGATGGCTTCGACGACGCGGATGAATTCCTTGACCGATCTGGCCTGCACTTCGATATCAAATACGTCGATGCCCGCGAACTGCTTGAACAGCACCGCTTTGCCTTCCATCACCGGCTTGGCGGCGAGCGGGCCGAGATTGCCCAAGCCCAGAATCGCGGTGCCGTCGGTGATCACCGCGACGAGATTGCCTTTGTTGGTGTAGTCGTAGGCGGTCTTGGGATTTTTAGCGATTTCCAGCACGGGCTGGGCAACGCCGGGGGTATACGCCAGCGCCAGATCCTGCTGCGTGGCGCAAGGTTTGGAGGATTCAACCGAGAGTTTCCCGGGGCGCGGCAGGCGGTGGTAATCGAGGGCTTTTTTCTTCAGATCGGACATGATTGATGGGCAAAAGATAAGTGACGGACTGCGATAGAATAACGGTTCCCAGCCATTTTCCCCAAGCGCACATCATGACCGACGCATTCAATACGCTCGATAGCTTTACTACCGGCACGGGCACCGCCCGTTTTTTTTCGCTGAATAAACTCGCTGCGGCGACCGGTGCGCCGATTGCGCGCTTGCCGGCCTCGATCCGTATTGTGCTCGAATCGGTGCTGCGCCATTGCGACGGCAAACGGGCGACCGAAGCGCACGTCAAACAGCTTGCCAACTGGCAGCCCACCAGCACGCGCGTGGATGAAATTCCGTTTGTGGTGTCGCGGGTGATTCTGCAGGATTTCACCGGCGTGCCGCTGCTGGCCGACCTGGCGGCGATGCGCGACGCTGCGGTGCGCGCCGGACGCGACCCCAAAATCATCGAGCCGCTGGTGCCGGTGGACATGGTGGTCGATCACTCGGTGCAGGTCGATGTCGCGAACACCCCCGACGCGCTGATCCGCAATATGGAAATCGAATTTGCGCGTAACCGCGAGCGTTACCAGTTTCTGAAATGGGGGATGCAGGCGTTTGATACCTTCAAGGTTGTGCCGCCCGGCGTGGGCATCGTGCATCAGGTCAATCTGGAATATCTGGCGCGCGGCGTGATGGAAAAAGACGGCATTGTCTACCCGGATACGCTGGTCGGCACCGACTCGCACACCACCATGATCAACGGCGTGGGCGTGGTCGGTTGGGGCGTGGGCGGCATCGAAGCCGAAGCCGCCATGCTCGGCCAGCCGGTGTATTTTTTGACGCCGGATGTGGTCGGCGTACACCTCAAAGGCAGCATCACCGAGGGTGTCACCGCAACCGATGTGGTGCTGACCGTGACCGAAATCCTGCGCGGCGCAAAAGTCGTCGGCAAGTTTGTCGAGTTCTTTGGCGAAGGCGCGGCCGCCCTGCCCGTTACCGACCGCGCGACGATTGCCAACATGGCACCCGAGTACGGCGCAACCATGGGCTTTTTTGCTGTGGACGAGGCGACTTGCCAGTATTTTCTCGCCACTGGTCGCAGCGAAGCGCACGTCGCCACCATTCGCAATTACTACCAGGCGCAAGGACTGTTCGGCATCCCCCAAGCCGGCCAGTGCGATTATTCCAGCGTGATCGAACTCGACCTGGGCAGCGTCGTGCCGTCCATCGCCGGCCCCAAGCGACCGCAGGATCGCATTGAGCTGAACCACGCAGCGGCCAAATTCAAATCGCTGTTTGCGGCATCCCTGGCTGACGGCGGCTTTGCCAAACCCGCTGCGGATTTGACCAAGCGGCATCCGCTGCATGTCGCCGCAGTGGCCGAAATGGAACTGGTGGGCGGCGGCAACCAGGACGAATTCGCGCCGGTGCCGCCACAGGAACAAGAGATGCTGGACAGCCATCCCTCCGATCATATGCGGGCCAACCCCGCCGCGATTTTTGGCATGCACAGCAAGAGTCTGGGCCACGGCGACGTGGTGATCGCGGCGATCACATCGTGTACCAATACCTCCAATCCCGGCGTGATGCTGGCGGCCGGGATACTCGCGAAAAAAGCGGTCGCGCGCGGGCTAAAAGCCCAGCCCTGGGTGAAGACCTCGCTCGCGCCAGGCTCGCGCGTGGTGACCGAATACCTGAACAAAACCGGGCTGCAAACCTGGCTCGATCAAGTCGGGTTCAAGCTCGTCGGCTACGGCTGCACCACCTGTATCGGCAACTCCGGGCCACTCGCACCCGAGATCGAAACCGCCATTGCCGATCAGGATTTGATCGTCGCTTCGGTCTTGTCCGGCAACCGCAATTTCGAAGCGCGGGTGCATGCTGCGGTCAAAGCCAATTTCCTGATGTCGCCGCCGCTGGTGGTCGCCTACGCGATTGCCGGGCGCATGGATATCGACCTCACCACCGAGCCGCTGGGCACCGGTTCAGACGGCCAGCCGGTGTATCTCAGGGAACTGTGGCCGAGCCTGGCGGAAGTCAACGCCGCCCTGCCCGCCGCGATGGATCCGGCCAGCTACCGCGCGCTGTATCAGGACTTGAACAATGTCTCGCCGCTATGGGGGCAAGTTCAGGCAGCCAGTGGCGCGACCTATCAATGGGACGCCGCGTCCACTTACATTCAGCCGCCGCCCTTCTTCCAGATGGCCACGTCGAAAAAAGGCAATATCAGCGGCGCGCGTGCGCTGGCTGTGTTTGGCGATTCGGTGACCACCGACCACATCAGCCCCGCCGGCTCGATCAAGGCCAGCACGCCAGCGGGCCGTTATCTGATCGAACATGGCGTGAAACAGGCCGACTTCAACAGCTACGGTGCACGTCGCGGCAACCACGAAGTGATGATGCGCGGCACCTTCGCCAACGTGCGGATCAAGAACCTGATGATTCCGGGCAGCGAAGGCGGCGTGACGCGGCATGTGCCGGACAACACGCAGATGGCAATTTACGATGCCGCCATGCAATACGAAAAAGAAGGCACGCCGCTGATCGTGTTTGCGGGTGAAGAATACGGCACCGGTTCCAGCCGCGACTGGGCGGCCAAAGGCACGCGCCTGCAAGGCATACGCGCGGTCGTCGCCAAAAGCTTCGAGCGCATCCACCGCGCCAACCTGGCCGGCATGGGCGTGCTGCCGTGCCAGTTCAAACCGGGCGTGGACGCAGCGAGCCTGGGCATTACCGGCGACGAGACGTTTGATTTACAGGGCATAGCAAACGGCGTGATGCCGCAGCAGGAGGTCACGCTGGTGATTCATCGCGCCGACGGCAGCGCGCAGCAAGTGCCGCTGATCCTGCGCATCGACACGCCAATCGAAGTCGATTACTACAACCAGGGCGGGATCTTGCCGTTTGTGCTGGGGCAGTTGATTGGTTGATCGCTGCATGGATTTTGTGGCAGCGCTGCCAGCCAGGATGTCTGGCCAAGTGCCATGAGAGTCAGACACCGTTTAATCATCCTGGCGGACAAGTTCAAACCTGTGTCCGATACGCCTTCAATCCGCCAGCGATGAACTTGGCATTTTTATAACCCATGCTGCGCAGTGTGTCTGCTGATAGCGCACCACGGTTGAAAGCGTTGCAATAGCAGAGAATCGTGGCATCCAGATCGGGGATTGCACCTTCAATGTTCATCTCCAGTTTGCCACGGCTGACGTGTAGTGAACCGGCGATATAGTCAGCATCGTGTTCCTCCTTGTCGCGAATATCCAGCGCAATCGCGCCTGCGGCTAGTAAGGCATCGACTTGTACAGGTAACACTTCAGCCACGCGTGAACGCGCGGCATCGGCAAGTACCTGGAATTTGCTTGTGTAATCCATTTAAATCTCGCTTCTCAGAAAAACAAAATAATTAAGGAAAAACCAAGGCCACGGTTTGAGAACACGATTTAAGCCTTGCCTGTTGTGATTATATCTATCAGTAATCTGCAAAAATCTCGGGGTCTTTCAATATATATCGCACAACTTGAGGTCAGCACGTGTAGGGAATCAAATCGACAGCGAACCCCCCAACATTTTAAAACCTAAAACCAACTGGCATTCGTTTACCCACCAACCTGCTGGGCATCTATCAGCCAAATTCCAAAAAAAAGAGGGCGGAATCCCGCCCTCTTTCTTGTCCTGCCCACTCCGATTAGCCTGCTTGTGCCGCCGCTTTTTCGAAACTGAACACGCCGTCCCGTGCATCAATCCGGATGACATCCTTGGGCGCAAAGTTGCCGGACAATATTTCTTTCGCCAGCGCGTTTTCGAGTTCGCTCTGGATGGCGCGTTTGAGCGGCCGTGCACCGTAGACCGGATCGAAGCCAGCTTTGGCAATTTCGGCCAGGGCAGCATCGGTCACGTCAAGCTGCATTTCCATTTGCGCCAGGCGTTTTTCCAGACCTTGCAGCTGGATGCGCGCGATACTGGCGATGTGTTTTTCGTCCAGGGCATGGAAGACCACGACTTCGTCGATGCGGTTGATGAACTCGGGGCGGAAGTAGGATTTCACTTCGCCCAGCACCGCGAGTTTGATCACTTGATAGTCATCGCCGCTCATGGTCTGAATCATCTGACTGCCCAAGTTGGAGGTCATAACAATCACGGTGTTACGGAAGTCCACGGTGCGCCCCTGGCCGTCGGTGAGCCGACCGTCGTCCAGCACTTGCAGCAGCACGTTAAACACGTCCGGATGTGCTTTTTCAACCTCGTCCATCAGGATGACGGAATAGGGTTTGCGGCGCACCGCTTCGGTCAGGTAGCCGCCTTCTTCATACCCCACATATCCGGGTGGCGCGCCGATCAAACGGGCAACCGAGTGCTTCTCCATGAACTCGCTCATGTCGATGCGGATCATGTGGTCTGCGGAATCGAACATGTATTCGGCCAGGGTTTTGCACAGCTCGGTCTTGCCGACGCCAGTGGGGCCGAGAAAAAGAAATGAACCCAGTGGTCGATTCGGATCAGACAGCCCGGCGCGTGAACGGCGAATCGCATCCGACACCACGCGAATCGCTTCATCCTGCCCCACCACCCGCTGGTGCAGTTTCTGTTCCATATGCAGCAGCTTGTCGCGTTCGCCCTGCATCATTTTCGATACCGGAATCCCGGTCGCGCGCGACACCACTTCGGCAATTTCTTCTGCGCCGACTTCGGTGCGCAGCAGTTTGAATACCGGTTTGGCCGTATCGCTGGTCTCGGCGTGATTTAACTGAGCCTCCAATTGCGGCAGCGTGCCGTATTGAATTTCGGCGACTTTATCGAGCTTGCCCTGACGTTGCAGATCAACCATCTGCGCGCGCAGCTTGTCGATTTCTTCCTTGATGTGGGCGCTGCCCTGAACCTGGGCTTTTTCGGCCTTCCACACTTCCTCCAGGTCGGTGTATTCACGTTGCAGCGTCAGCAACTCGTCTTCGATCAATTGCAAACGTTTTTTGGATGCCTCGTCCTTCTCGCGTTTGACAGCCTCGCGCTCAATTTTCAGCTGAATCATGCGCCGCTCAAGCTTATCCATCACTTCGGGCTTGGAGTCGATTTCCATCTTGACCCGCGCCGCCGCCTCGTCGATCAAATCGATCGCCTTGTCCGGCAAGAAACGATCGGTAATGTAGCGATGGCTTAACTCTGCCGCCGCCACAATCGCGGGGTCGGTGATGTTGACGCCGTGGTGCAGTTCGTAGCGCTCCTGCAAACCGCGCAGAATGGCGATAGTTGATTCGACGCTGGGTTCATCCACCAACACCTTCTGGAATCGGCGCTCCAGCGCGGCATCTTTCTCGACATACTTGCGATACTCATCGAGCGTAGTCGCGCCGATCAAATGGAGTTCGCCGCGCGCCAGGGCAGGCTTCAGCATATTGCCTGCGTCCATCGCGCCCTCGGCCTTACCCGCGCCGACCAGGGTGTGCAGTTCGTCCAGAAACATAATGTAACGGCCCGGATCCATCGCCAGCTCTTTCAGCACGGCTTTGAGCCGTTCTTCGAATTCGCCACGATATTTTGCCCCCGCCAAGAGCGCCGCCAGATCCAGCACCAGCACCTTCTTGCCTTTCAGCGTCTCCGGCACTTCCTCGTTCACAATCCGCTGCGCCAGGCCTTCGACGATGGCGGTTTTGCCAACGCCCGGCTCGCCGATCAACACCGGATTGTTCTTGGTGCGGCGTTGCAGAATCTGGATCGAGCGGCGGATTTCGTCGTCGCGCCCGATCACCGGGTCGAGCTTGCCTGCGCGCGCGCGCTCGGTCAGGTCGAGGGTGTATTTCTTGAGTGCTTCGCGCTGCCCTTCGGCCTCGGACGACTGCACGCCTTCGCCGCCGCGCACCGATTGAATCGCCGCTTCCAGCGCCGGTTTGGACGCGCCGTGCTGTTTCAGCAAGCGCCCGGTCTCGCCTTTGTCATCCAGCACGGCCAACAGGTAGAACTCCGAAGCAATGAACGCATCGCCGCGCTTCATCGCTTCTTTTTCAGTGAGATTAAGCAGATTGTTCAGGTCGCGCGACATCGTGACCTCGCCACCCTGCCCTTCAACCTTGGGTAAGCGGGACAGCGCCTGGGTCAGCGCCGCCTTCAGCGCCGGAACCTGTACGCCGGCGCGCGCCAGCAACGAAGCGGATCCGCCGTCCTCCTGCTGTATCAACGCAAGCAAAAGATGCTGCGGTTCGATGTAGGCGTTGTCAGCCCCCAGCGCAAGGCTTTGCGCGTCAGAAATAGCTTGCTGAAACTTGGTGGTGAGTTTTTCAAAGCGCATGGTGTGCCTCGTCCTTAAGGTATATTCAATAATCGCTAGATTGCGCTGTTTTTATCTATTTCAAGCCATGAACGAATTGATTGCCGAACAGGTTTCAAGCGACGTTGCCCGCGCGCTGGCCGAGGACATGGGCAGCGGCGACCTGACCGCCCAGCTTTTGCCCGCCGATCAAACGGCTCGCGCCCGCGTCATCACCCGCGAGAAT
>JAYVLR010000189.1:0-2181 GCA_043759395.1 Thiobacillaceae bacterium | reverse complement strand
GATCCTGCATGCCGGAAAGCCGGCAAGGCCAATCTCGGCCATGCGCTGGAAACCTGCGTACTGCTGGAACTGGATCGGCGCGGCGCAGAGGTGGGCTATGTGCATACACCCGAAGGACGCGAAGTCGATTTTTTTGCACGCTACCCCTCGGGGAGGGAAGAGCTGGTCCAGGTATGCGCCAGTCTCGACGACCCGGATACGCGCGAGCGGGAAATACGGGCTTTGATCGAAGCGGCCTCACTCTATCCCAGGGCCACACGGAGCCTGATCGCGCTCGATATCCCTGCGGCCCTGGATGTCCCGTCTGGCATAGCGTTACATAGCGCAATCGACTGGATGCTTGTGAAAGATGAATGACACCATGCATGCAGATACTGAGGGGCCTTTGAACCCAGTAGCCTACACCCACTGGGAGAAACGACATGAGCCGCATGCATAACCCCGCCCAGCCAGGCGAAGCGCTCAAGAATGGCTGCCCGAGGGCGTCACCGTTACGGGGCGACCGGACGTATTGGCGTAACCCGTGCTACGCTTTCGCGCATCCTGAATGATCGGGCTGGCGTCAGTGCCGATAGGGCTCTCCGGTTACAGAACCGGTGGGGAATCAATGCCAAGATGTGGTTGGGGATGCAGGCCGTCTATGGTCTTTGGCGGGCTGAACAACAACCCCGATCGCGCATTGAAAACTCAAGCTCGCCGCATAACCTTCAAAATCGAAAATCAGCTTGGGTGCAATTGTATTGAGACGAATGGCGCACCGCGATTGCGGCTGATTGTAAAAAGCGCTACCTTCCCGCTGTTTGCGGAAAATCCACCTTTTTGAAATTGACTCCATTATCTTTTAAGAACAGAGGAACCGGCCTGCGCCGATTCCCGAGGGCTGATCTATACGGCGCGCTATGGACTGGACAAGGTTCCGGCGGTAGCGGGCGAGGGCGCTCGACGCAGGCCTTGGCATGAAGAACACCGGAAAGCCGTGTGCGGGAAAACCGCATGCACGGTTTGATAAGGGAGGGCAGGCGAAAACCTGCTCTCTACTCTACCCATTATTTTACAGACTCCAATAAGCCTATCAGGATGTCCAACCCAAGCCCTGAACAGGCCCGCTCTGACATAAACGTGAACTTCTTGTCGCGCAAGGCACTCGCGAAAAATTCACTGATTAACCTCGCGGGCTTTGGTCTCCCTCTATTGGTCGGGCTGATCACAATCCCGCTGATTGTGCGCGGTTTTGGTGTCGAGCGGTTTGGGGTGCTCACTCTGGCTTGGGCTGTCATTGGGTATTTCAGCCTGTTTGACATGGGCATCGGCCGGGCGATTACTCAATCGATGGCCGCGCGGTTGGGTATCGCTTCTGTACGGGATGTCTCCAGATTAGCCTGGACAGGTCTGTTATTGATGCTCATCTTTGCCTTGATTGGGGCTGTTATCGTCGCCAGCGTGTCGCCGTGGTTTGTCTCTTCCGTATTGAACATGCCAGAGGCGCTTAGAGAAGAAACCATAGATGCGTTCATCCTGCTTGCGGTGGCCATACCGGCAGTGGTTTTAAGTGCCGGTTTGGCCGGGATGCTCGCGGCGTTGCAGCGTTTCGATTTGATCAACGCCCTGCGTATTCCGATGGGGGTGATGATCTTCCTGGTTCCCCTGGCTATTCTTCCCTATTCGAAAAGCATGGCGTATGTCTGCGCCGGGTTGCTGCTTATCCGCATCCTCTTTCTGATTCTGCATGCGGCGGCATGTTTTCACGCCTTTCCGCCGTTGCGGGCGCATATGGGTATTGCGCGAACGGAAATCAGGGGGCTGTTGAGTTTCGGCGGCTGGATGACCGTCACCAACGTCATCGGGCCGCTCATGATGTACATGGATCGTTTCGTGATCGGCACGGTTTTGACCCTTTCGGCGGTGGCCTACTACGTGACGCCCTATGAAATGGTCACTCGGCTTTTGGCCGTACCGGCAGCCTTGGTGGCGGTGCTTTTCCCAGCCTTCGCCGCAGCAAAAGCCAGCGCATCGAGTCATGCGACGACCCTGTATTCGATGGGGGGACGCGCCATCCTGGGGATACTGGCGCCCATCGTGCTGGTGCTGGTGGTTTTTGCCGAAGAGGGGCTGCGCCTGTGGCTGGGCGAGGACTTTGCACAAAAGGGTGCCGCCGTTTTGCAATGGCTCGCCATCGGTGTG
>JAYVLR010000188.1:0-3685 GCA_043759395.1 Thiobacillaceae bacterium | reverse complement strand
AATCTGCGGGTTTTGACTTGGGTCTGCAACCTCGCGACATGCCGCGAGGTTCCTCATTGGGCGAATTTATAAAACGAATTCAGCGAGACGGCGGGAAGGCGCCGCGCACTAGTGGTGCTGCAGCCAGCACCTCCGGTTGCAGTGTGACGTGGCGGATGCCGTGCTGTGCTGCCAGTGTCTGGCGCGCGGCGGTCAAGGTGGCGGGCCAATTGCCCAGATCGCGCAGCTCAAGATGTGCTGATAGCGCAAGCGTGCCGGATGACAGTGTCCATACATGCAAATCATGCACGCGCAGCACACCGGGCAGTTTGACCAGGTCTTGCCCGACTGTGTCCAGCCGGACGTTTGGCGGCACGCCTTCCATCAGCACATGCACCACTTCGCGCAGCAGGCGCAGCGCCGAGATGCCGATCAACGCGGCGACAAACAGCGACAGCAGCGGGTCAATCGGCATCCAGCCTGTGGTCACAATGACGATACCTGCGGTAATTGCCGCGACCGAGCCGAGCGCGTCGCCCAAAACGTGCAACAGCGCCGCGCGGCTATTCAGGGTTTGCTCGCCGCGATGCAGCATCCAGGCGACTACGAGGTTGACGATAAGCCCGACCACGGCCACAGCAATGACCGGGCCGCCCGTGATCGGGTGAGGTGTGCCAAAGCGTTGGATGGCCTCGAACCCGATGAAGCCGATCAGCACCAGCATCGCCAGACTGTTGATTAGTGCCGCCATCACTTCAGCGCGTACCAGACCATACGAATGCCGCATCGAAGGCGGGCGGCGTGCGAGCCAGGTGGCGGCGGCGGCGAGCCCGAGCGACGAAGCGTCCGTCACCATATGTGCGGCATCGGACAGCAAAGCGAGCGAACCTGACCACCAGCCCGTCAGCGCTTCGACCACGCCAAAGCCCAGCGTCAGCAGCAGCGCGCCGAGCAGCACGCTGCTTTGCCCGGTGTGCCCCAGATGATGGTGCGTGTGGGTTTCGCCGTGTTCGAGCGAGAGCGTGGCTGTTGACGCTTTAGCGTCTGTACAGCCACGGCCTGCCCCTTGCGGGCGGAGGCCGTGGTCGTGCTTATGCGCGTCCACAATAATCCGTCGGATCGGCATCGAGATTGAGATTGCCGGAGTCGAGTCCCAGCCCGGCGATGTGATGCAGCGCGTTGGCGTAGCGCGCGGTTTCACGCAACTGCGTCATGCTCAAAGGATGCAGATGGCCGTGCATCCGCGCCAGCCGGGCGCGGGCAGGGGCGGGCCAGTCCACTTTCAGGTTGGCCAACACGTCGTCGGCCAGATCGGGGCGGTTGCATACCAGCGCCATGTCGCAACCTGCTTTGAGCGCTGCTGCTACACGCTCGACTACGTCACCCGCGACCGAAGCGGCTTCCATGCACAGGTCGTCGCTGAAAATCGCGCCGTCAAATCCCAGTTCGCCACGCAGGATGGTTTGCAGCCACACGCGCGAAAATCCGGCGGGCTGCGCGTCAACCTGGGGGTAAATAACATGCGCGGGCATCACGGCGGCAAGCCCCACATCAATCATCTGCCTGAAAGGCTGAAGGTCACTCGCGACGATGTCGGCGCGCGCACGTTCGTCCAGTGGAATCGCCACGTGCGAGTCGGCGACGACGAAGCCGTGCCCCGGAAAATGTTTGCCGCACGCGGCCATGCCTGCGTCTTTCATTCCCAGCATCACGGCCTGGCCGAGTTCGAATACCGCACGCGGCTCGGCGTGAAACGAGCGGTCGCCAATCACCGAGGACGCACCGTAATCCAGATCGAGCACCGGCGCAAAACTGAAGTCGATGCCGTGCGCGCGCAGTTCGGCGGCCAGCACATAACCCGTTTCGCGCGCCAGATGTTTGGCTTGCTGCGGGTGCGCGTTCCAGATTTCGCCAAAAGCCCGCATCGGCGGCAGCCGGGTGAAACCGTCGCGAAAGCGTTGCACCCGCCCGCCTTCGTGATCGACGCCGATCAACAGCGGCGCGAATTTCAGTGCGTGGATATCACGAGTGAGCGCTTCAAGCTGCGCCGGGTCGCGGTAGTTGCGGGTGAACAAAATCACGCCGCCCACCAGCGGATGCGACAGTCGTCGGCGATCGTCGTCGGTGAGTTCGGTGCCCGCTACGTCGAGCATCAAGGGGCCGAGCGTCATGGATGCCCCCGATTAAAGTCTGGCATCACGGATGCTCCTGAAAAGTCTGGTGTCATGGATACTCCTGCTTAAAGTCTGGCATCAGGTCGTCTCCAGAATGACGAATGCCAGCACAAGGTCGCCCTCGTCCGACAGTGAAACATGATGCGCCGTGATGCCGCAGGTTGCCAGCCAGGCGTTAAGTTCGGGCGCGCATTCAAAATGCGGTTTGCCCTGCGCGTCGCGCAACACGGCGATGTTACGCAGCGTGACCGGTGCGCGCAAACCGGTTCCGGTTGCTTTGGCGAAGGCTTCCTTGGCGGCAAAACATTTAGCCAGAAAGCGTGCCGGGTTATGGCTGGCTTCGTAGCCCGCGTGTTCGCTCGGGGCGAGGATGCGGTCGGCGTAGAGTTTGCCGAAACGCGCGAGGCCGTCGCGTATCCGGGCTGCATCCAGCAAGTCGGTGCCGATGCCGTGGATCACAGCGACACCTTCACCGGCAAGCCTGCCGCACGGACGCTATCGGCAAACGCCTTCAACCAGTCGGCGGGCAACGCGGACAAGCGACGGGCCTGCGGCTGCATCGAAGGCCGCGCCAGACCGTAAAGCAGCACGCCCTGCACCGGGATGGACTCTCGCTGGATGCGTTTTAGCGCGGCGAGATAAGCGGCCTGTTCCGCTTCTGTGGGCGGCGCGCCGTCGAGCTCAAACAGGCAGGTTTGCAGCCAGGTCGGGCACAGGCGCGCGGCTACGGCCAAGCGCTCGAACTGCTTGTCCGGCGCGATCCGCGTCTGGTTGGTTGCGCGCATTCCGGCGGCGGTGGCCGCATCGAACTTGAACCACACTTCGCCGTTCAACGCCGCCATTTTTTTGAGACCGTCCTGCACGCGCGGCCGGTCAGCGAGGCTGCCGTTGGTAATCAGCACCAGTTTTATTTTTCCAGGCAGATCGAAATCCGCCATCACCCGGCCAATCAATTCGATGACTTGCGGAAAAGCCTTGGCGCTGGTCGGCTCGCCGTTACCCGACAGCGCAATATCGTTCAGCCTCCGGACATCTTCCGGAACACGCAGGCGCATGAAGTCGCCGTGGACAATATCGGTGAGCATCGCGCGCAACTCGGCTTCCAGTCGCGTCAAATCAATCTCCGGTGCCGTGCCGCGCGCAAGCCCCGGCACCTGGCAATACACGCACGCCCAGTTGCAGGCGTTGTTGGGGTTGAGGTTGATGCCGACCGACACCCCGCCTGCGCGACGCGAGACGACGGGATAGACGTAAGTCATCCCCGCGTTGTCGCGGTCGTGGTTGGCAGGAGTAAGCGGAGCGGTGTGAGGCATAGCGGGGATTCTCGCAGATTCAACTCAATTGTGAGACTTCATACACCGCATCGATCAACCGCCCATTCCAGTTGTACTCCAGATAAGCAGCGTGCAGACAGCTTTTCAGTATCCCGGTGCGCAGGGCGGCAAGTGCCTCGCCGCCGGGGTGGCGCACAGAAGGGTAAAGTATGCCTTGTGTGTCTTGCTTGCGTAATTTTCGGCCAATGCCCTGAGCGA
>JAYVLR010000187.1:0-9491 GCA_043759395.1 Thiobacillaceae bacterium | reverse complement strand
GCACGACGCGCTTCGGTCACATCGGCAAACATCATGCCTTCGCCACGGGCGTTGACCTTTTCGCGCGTCATGTAATACAGACCCAGCACGATATCCTGCGACGGCACGATGATCGGCTCGCCGTTGGCGGGCGACAGCACATTGTTGGAAGCGAGCATCAGCGTACGGCATTCCATCTGCGCTTCCAGCGATAGCGGCACGTGGACCGCCATCTGGTCACCGTCGAAGTCGGCGTTGAACGCCGCGCATACCAGCGGATGCAGCTGGATCGCCTTGCCTTCGATCAGCACCGGCTCGAAGGCCTGAATACCCAGGCGGTGCAAGGTCGGCGCGCGGTTCAGCATCACTGGATGCTCGTGGATGACTTCTTCGAGCAAGTCCCACACGATAGGCTCTTCGTCCTCGACCATTTTCTTGGCAGCCTTGATCGTCGTCGCCAAACCGAGCACTTCCAGACGATTGAAGATGAACGGCTTGAACAACTCCAGCGCCATTTTTTTCGGCAGTCCGCACTGATGCAGCTTCAGCGCCGGGCCCACCACGATCACCGAGCGACCGGAGTAGTCGACGCGCTTACCCAGCAGGTTCTGACGGAAACGCCCGCTCTTGCCCTTGATCATGTCGGCCAGCGATTTCAGCGGACGCTTGTTCGCGCCGGTCATCGCCTTACCGCGACGGCCATTGTCGAGCAGCGAATCGACCGATTCCTGCAGCATGCGCTTTTCGTTGCGCACGATAATTTCGGGCGCTTTCAGTTCGAGCAGACGCTTCAAGCGGTTGTTGCGGTTGATTACGCGGCGGTACAGATCGTTCAGATCGGAGGTCGCAAAACGGCCACCGTCCAATGGCACGAGCGGACGCAGTTCCGGCGGCAGCACCGGCAGCACTTCCAGAATCATCCACTCAGGCTTGATGCCGGATTTCTGGAAACCTTCAAGAATCTTCAGGCGCTTGGAGTATTTCTTCAGCTTGGTATCCGACCCGGTTTTGGTGATATCGGTGCGCAGTGTTTCGACTTCGTAATGCAGATCCAGAGAGCGCAGCAGTTCGCGCACGCCCTCCGCACCCATCAGCGCACGGAACTCGTCACCGTATTCTTCGACCTTGGCGATATAGTCTTCTTCGGTCATCAACTGGCCGCGCTTCAGCGGCGTCATGCCCGGCTCGACGACGACAAAGCCTTCGAAATACAGCACGCGTTCGATATCGCGCAATGTCATGTCGAGCACCATGCCCAGCCGCGACGGCAGCGATTTCAGGAACCAGATATGCGCCACCGGCGAGGCCAGCTCGATATGGCCCATACGCTCGCGGCGCACTTTGGACAGGGTCACTTCGACGCCGCACTTTTCGCAGATCACACCGCGATGCTTGAGGCGCTTGTACTTGCCGCACAGGCACTCGTAATCCTTGACCGGGCCAAAAATCTTCGCGCAGAACAGACCATCGCGCTCCGGCTTGAAGGTGCGATAGTTGATCGTCTCCGGCTTTTTAACTTCACCATATGACCACGAGCGGATTTTCTCCGGCGACGCCAGGCCAATCTTGATGGCGTCAAACTCTTCCTCGTGGGTGGCCTGTTTGAATAGGTCTAACAGTGCTTTCATGGCTATGTCCTCACCCTAAATTAATAACGTTCCAGATCAATATCGATACCCAGACTGCGGATTTCCTTCACCAGCACGTTGAAGGACTCGGGCATGCCCGCTTCGATCTTGTGCTCGCCTTTGACAATGCTCTCGTACACTTTGGTACGGCCATTCACATCGTCCGACTTGACGGTCAACATTTCCTGCAGCGTGTAGGCGGCGCCGTAAGCTTCCAGCGCCCAGACCTCCATCTCACCAAAGCGCTGGCCACCGAACTGCGCTTTGCCGCCCAGCGGTTGCTGCGTGACCAGCGAATACGGCCCGGTCGAACGCGCGTGCATCTTGTCGTCAACCAGGTGATGCAGCTTCAGCACATGCATGTAACCAATGGTGACCTGACGGTCAAACGCCTCACCGGTACGACCGTCATACAACGTCACCTGGCCGCCTTCCGGCAAGCCACCCAGTGTCAGCATGCGGCGGATTTCCTCTTCCGACGCGCCGTCGAATACCGGCGACGCGAACGGCACGCCTTTTTTCAGATTGCGTGCCAGATCGACAATCTCGTCGTCGGCGAGGCCATCGATATCCTCGTGCTTGCCCGATTTGTTGTAAATCTCTTTCAAAAAGTTGCGGATTTCCTTGACCATGGTCTTGGTCTGGGCAGCCAGCATTTCGCCGATGCGATCACCCAGGCCTTTTGCGGCCCAGCCGAGGTGGGTTTCCAGAATCTGGCCCACGTTCATCCGCGACGGCACACCGAGCGGATTCAGCACGATGTCTGCGGGACGGCCATTAGCCATGTACGGCATATCTTCCACCGGTGCGATCTTCGAGACCACGCCTTTGTTACCGTGACGGCCGGCCATCTTGTCACCTGGCTGCAAACGGCGCTTGACCGCGATGTAGACCTTGACCATTTTCTGCACACCGGGCGGCAGTTCATCGCCCGCTGTCAGCTTGCCTTTTTTCTCTTCAAACATCGCATCGAACTCAATGCGTTTTTGCGTCAGGCTGTCCCGCAGGGATTCAACCTGACGGCTTGCATCGTCGTCTGCCAGGCGAATGTCAAACCAGTCATGGCGATTGACCGACTCCAGATAATCATTCGTGACCCTGCTACCTTTGGCGAGCTTCTTCGGGCCGCCGTTGGCGACTTTCAGATGCAGCAGTTTTTCCAGACGCGCAAAGGTATCGTTCTCAACGATACGCATGCGATCGGTCATATCCTTCTTGTATTCAGCGACCTGCGTGTCAATGATGGACTGCGCACGTTTGTCACGCTCGATTCCCTCGCGCGTAAACACCTGCACGTCAATCACCACGCCCGACATGCCGGACGGCACTTTCAGGCTGGTATCTTTAACGTCGCTGGCTTTTTCGCCAAAGATCGCGCGTAACAGCTTTTCTTCCGGGGTTAACTGCGTTTCACCTTTAGGCGTGACCTTGCCGACGAGCACATCGCCCGCATTGACCTCAGCGCCGATAGAAATAATGCCGGAATCATCCAGACGACCCAATTGGCGTTCTGCCAGATTGGAAATATCCCGCGTGATTTCTTCCGCGCCAAGCTTGGTGTCCCGCGCCACTACCGACAACTCTTCAATATGAATCGAGGTGTAACGGTCTTCTGCCACCACGCTTTCATTGATCAGGATCGAGTCTTCGAAGTTGAAGCCGTTCCATGGCATAAACGCCACCAGCATGTTCTGGCCCAGTGCGAGTTCGCCCATGTCGGTCGAAGCCCCATCGGCCACCACATCACCGCGCGCGATCACATCGCCTACCTGAACCAGCGGACGCTGGTTGATATTGGTGTTCTGGTTAGAACGCGTGTACTTGATCAGCGAATAAATATCCACACCGACCTCGCCTTCGCGCGCCTCATCGTCATGCACCCGAATCACGATCCGGCTGGCATCCACGTAGTCGACGATACCGCCGCGATACGCTGTCACGACTGTACCCGAGTCAACCGCAGCAGTACGTTCCATGCCGGTGCCGACAAACGGCTTTTCAGGGCGCAGGCAAGGCACTGCCTGGCGTTGCATGTTCGAGCCCATCAGAGCGCGGTTCGCGTCGTCGTGCTCAAGGAACGGGATCAGTGATGCAGCCACCGACACAACCTGCGCTGGCGCCACGTCCATGTATTCAATTTTGCCCGGGCCCGACAACGCAAACTCGTTTTTGTAGCGGCACGACACAAGGTCATCACTGAATTTGTTTTTGTTATCGAGTTCGGCGTTGGCCTGCGCGATCACAAATTTGCTTTCCTCGATGGCAGACAAATATTCGATTTCGTCCGTCACCTTGCCGTCTACAACCTTGCGGTATGGCGTTTCTATAAAGCCGTACCAATTGGTACGCGCGAACAAAGCCAGCGAATTAATCAGGCCAATATTCGGGCCTTCTGGCGTTTCAATCGGACAGACACGGCCATAGTGGGTCGGGTGCACGTCGCGCACTTCGAAGCCTGCACGCTCACGCGTCAAGCCGCCCGGGCCCAATGCCGAAACGCGGCGCTTGTGCGTAATCTCGGACAGCGGGTTGGTCTGATCCATAAACTGGGAAAGCTGGCTGGAACCAAAAAATTCCTTGATCGCAGCTGATACCGGTTTGGCATTAATCAGGTCATGCGGCATCAGGTTATCGGATTCCGCTTGACCCAAACGCTCCTTCACCGCGCGCTCCACCCGCACCAGACCCGCACGGAACTGGTTCTCGGCCAGTTCACCCACGCTACGCACACGACGGTTTCCGAGATGATCAATGTCATCAATCTCGCCGCGGCCATTGCGCAACTCAACCAGTATCCTGATCACAGCGACAATGTCTTCGGTCGACAACGTGCCGGTACCGGTCAACTCATCACGGCCGATACGACGATTGAATTTCATCCGGCCTACTGCGGACAAATCATAACGATCTTCACTAAAGAACAGGTTGCCAAATAACGTGGCCACCGCATCTTCGGTAGGCGGCTCACCGGGACGCATCATCCGGTAAATTGCAACGCGTGCCGCATACTGATCGACCGTCTCGTCTGCACGCAAAGTCTGCGAAATATAAGCACCGTGATCCAGCTCGTTGGTATGCAACGTGTTGAATTTGCTGATCCCCGCTTCAGCCAGCTTCTTCAGCAAGTCTTCGGTGATTTCATCGTTGGCTCGCGCGACCAGTTCGCCCGTGTTTTTGTCAACAGCATCATGCGACAACACACGACCGATCACGAACTCTGTCGGCACTGCCCATTTTTTAACCCCGGCCGCATCCAGCTCGCGAATGTGTTTTGCGGTGATGCGCTTATCTTTCGGCACAATGACATGGCCGTCTTTGCCGCAGATATCAAAGCGCGCAATCTCTCCGCGCAGACGTTCCGGCACCAGTTCGAACTGAATCCCCTGGGTGTTGATGTGGAACGTGTCTTTATTGAAAAATCCGTCCAGAATGCTTTCCGGCGTATAGCCCAGCGCTTTCAGCAGAATCGTTACCGGTAATTTGCGGCGGCGGTCAATCCGGAAAAACAGCAGGTCTTTCGGATCGAATTCGAAATCCAGCCACGAGCCGCGATACGGAATGATGCGTGCTGAAAACAACAGCTTGCCTGAGCTATGGGTCTTGCCGCGGTCGTGCTCAAAAAACACGCCAGGAGAACGGTGCAGCTGTGACACGATCACGCGCTCGGTACCGTTAATCACAAACGAGCCCGTCGGTGTCATGAGCGGGATCTCGCCCATATAGACTTCCTGCTCTTTCACTTCCTTGATCGTGGGTTTGGATGCTTCCTTGTCCATGATGATCAGGCGCACTTTTGCGCGCAGCGGCGAGCAGTAGGTCAGGCCACGTTGCTGGCATTCCTTGATATCGAAGGCCGGCTCGTTCATCACGTAGCTGACATACTCCAGGCGGGCAAAACCGTTATGGCTGGAAATTGGGAATATCGAAGTAAAGGCGGCTTGCAGACCTTCGTTCAAACGCGCCTCACGCGGCGTGCCTTCCTGCAAAAAGGCGCGGAAAGACTCAAGCTGCGTCGACAGAAGAAACGGCACCGGAAGGACAGATTGACGCTTTGCGAAACTCTTGCGAAGACGTTTTTTCTCGGTAAAGGTATAAGCCATTAGATCTCCTTGAACATCAGGGGTGCGCTGGAGAACATACATCCAGCGCGACAGGGGCACACGTAAAAAGCAAATGACCCGGAAGCCGTGTCCGGGTTCCGGGTACTTGCTGCTTACGTGTGCTGCGGGCGTTGCCGCAACACACAGTCAAACTCAACGAAATCACCGGAAATAGACGCTGCCAGTGCCGCGCAACGCCAAATTATTCCGCTGATTTATTTGATTTCGACTTTTGCGCCAGCTTCTTCCAACTGTTTTTTCAGCGCTTCGGCATCAGCCTTGGTTGCGCCTTCTTTAACAGCCTTGGGTGCGCCGTCAACCAGGTCTTTAGCTTCTTTCAAGCCCAGGCCGGTTGCAGCACGCACCACTTTAATGACTTCAACCTTCTTCTCGCCAGCCGCATTCAGCATGACGGTGAACTCAGTCTGCTCTTCAGCAACCGCAGCGCCGCCAGCAGCGGGAGCCGCCACAGCGACTGCAGCAGCGGCAGCGGACACACCAAATTTCTCTTCCATTTCCTTGATCAGCCCGGATAGATCCAGAACCGTCATGCCAGCGATGGCATCCAGAATTTCAGATTTAGAAACAGCCATTTGTATTACTCCTGTCAATTTTTGCTACAGATTAAAAACGATGTCATTGTGTTGCGCCGTGTTCAAACCAGTCACGCAGCCTGCTTGTCGCGCACCGCTGCCAGACCACGAACAAACTTGGTCGGCACTTCATTCAGTGTGCGTACAAACTGCGTAATCGGGGCTTGCATGGTACCCAGCAATTTGGCAAGCAACTCATCACGGCTCGGCATCGAAGCCAGGTTTCCCACGTCCTTGGCGGACATAATGAAATTGGGCATCGCGCCAGCCTTGATGACAAACTTGTCATTGGCTTTGGCAAACTCATGCATGACCTTGGCAGCGGCAACCGGGTCTTTGGAAAAACCGTAGGCAAGCGGGCCGACCATCTGGTCAGCCAAGCCGGCAAACGGCGTTCCTTCAACCGCACGGCGAGCCAGCGAGTTTTTCAGAACTCGCAAATACACGCCTGCACCGCGCGCCTTGGCACGCAATACGGTCAGGTCGGTCACCGCGATGCCGCGATACTCAGCAACAACAACCGTCTGAGCCTGTGCAACTTCTGCATTAATCTCAGCAACGACGGCTTTCTTTTCTTCAAGATTCAGACTCAAAGTCTTACCTCCTTCTCAGTTACGAAGCGTTGCCCGCTGTATTCACGGGGCGCTTCGGCTGGCGGCCTTGACAGGAAAATCCTGCTCGGGAACACCATCTGCGTAGACCCCGGAAGCTGTAAGCAGGAGGACATAACATCCATCACCCGACTCGCACCACCCAAAATTAAATCCAAGCGAAAATAAATCGCAGCGGATATCTACGGTCTTTGACGGACGTCAGCCGGTGTAATGGCTGACGACCCAAAGTTCTTTAGCTGTCCAGGCAAGCCTGAACAGCACCTGACTCTCTATGCGGCCAGACTGGTCTGGTCGACTCGCACACCCGCACCCATCGTGCTGGAAACGGACAGGCGCTTGAAATAAATACCCTTGGAATTGGCAGGCTTGGCACGCTGCAACGCATCCATCAGCGCTGCCAGATTTTCCTTCAGGTCATCCACCGCAAACGAAGCTCGGCCAATGGTGCAATGAACAATGCCGCCCTTGTCGGTACGATACTGAACCTGACCGGCTTTGGCGTTCTTCACTGCCGTCACCACGTCCGCCGACACCGTTCCCACTTTAGGGTTAGGCATCAATCCACGCGGACCCAAAACCTGGCCCAACTGGCCAACGACGCGCATCGCATCCGGCGTTGCAATCACCACATCGAAATCCATTTTGCCCGCCTTGATTTCAGCGGCCAGATCATCAAACCCGACGATATCCGCGCCTGCATCACGGGCTTTCTGGACGTTGTCGCCCTGGGCAAACACGGCGACACGCACAACCTTGCCAATACCTTTAGGCAACACCACAGAACCCCGCACCATCTGATCAGATTTACGTGCATCAACACCCAGGTTGACTGCAACATCAACTGATTCATTGAATTTGGCGGTCGCCGAATCCTTGATCAGTTGCAGCGCCTCCGCGACCGGATAATTGCGGTTGCGGTCGATTTTTTCCTTGATTGCGCGCAAGCGCTTGGAAGTATTACTCATCTCAGACTCCCTCCACCGTAACGCCCATCGAACGTGCCGTACCGGCAATGGTGCGCACCGCAGCATCCATGTTCGCAGCGGTCAAGTCAGGCTCTTTCATTTTTGCGATTTCTTCCAGCTGAGCGCGCGTAATCACACCAACCTTATCGGTATGCGGACGGGGAGACCCCTTGTCCAGCTTGATTGCTTTCTTGATCAGCACGGTCGCGGGCGGGGTCTTCATCACGAACGTGAAGCTCTTGTCCGCAAAGGCGGTAATCACTACCGGAATCGGCAGACCCGGCTCCATCTGCTGAGTCTTGGCGTTAAACGCCTTGCAGAATTCCATGATGTTCAAACCACGCTGGCCGAGCGCGGGGCCGATGGGCGGCGAGGGATTCGCCTTGCCCGCCGGCACTTGCAGCTTGATATAGCCGACAATCTTTTTTGCCATTTCTTACTCCAAAAAATGAGTCATAACGCGCGCTGGGTTGCCACAGACAACTTACTGACGCTCCTCTCCGGGTCACCCCGGAATCCGCCCAAGCTTACGCTGGACTATTTCCAAGCAATCCAGGCTTGCACCGGACTGTTTTAACCATTCCAGGCTTACGCCGGACTGTTTTAACCAATCCAGGCTTACGCCGGACTAGCTTTTCTCTACCTGGCCAAACCCCAGTTCGACTGGTGTGGCCCGGCCAAAAATCATCACAGCAACGCGTAACTTGCTCTTGTCGTAATTCACTTCATCAACGCTGCCGTTGAAATCAGTAAACGGCCCATCAATGACGCGCACCGTCTCACCCACCTCGAACAGCACTTTGGGCCTCGGCTTCTCAACGCCCTCGCGCATCTGATCGAGAATGGACTGGACTTCCTTTTCCGAGATCGGTGCAGGCTTGGTCGCCGTTCCACCGATAAAACCGGTAACTTTAGGCGTGCTTTTGACAAGATGCCAGGTGTCGTCATCCATCTCCATCTGAATCAGGACGTAACCTGGGAAGAACTTGCGTTCAGCAGTCTTTTTCTGACCGCCCTTCATTTCCACAACCTCTTCTACCGGCACCAGAATCGCACTTTTTGGTTGACCCAGCTCGTCAACAATCACACCAAAGCGTTCCTTCATGCCAGAACGCTCAATTCGCTCCGCCAGCGCACGCGCGACGCTTTTTTCAAAGCCGGAATAAGCATGGACAACATACCAACGCATCGCCATCAATCGCTCCGTCCCATTGCCATTTTCACCAGCGACAGCAAAGTGCTGTCGACCGCCCACAAGAACAAGGCCATGACCACCACAAACAACATGACCACGCCGGTCATCTGGATGGTTTCCTTGCGCGTAGGCCATACCACTTTCTTCGCTTCGTCGCGCGCCTCACCAGCGAACTGGAAAAAGCGCTTGCCGGTTTGGCTCATGCCACCAACCACGCCGCCCAGCACTACACCGACGAGCACAGACAGAACGCGCACGATCATCGGCGCATCCGCAAAGAAATAATAGCCAGCGACCCCCGCGATCACCAGCAATACCGCGAGCAGCAGTTTAATTTTGTCAGCCATTAATGCTGTTTGCCTTAAAGGCTTATCCTATGGCAGGCCAAGAGGGCCTCGAACCCCCAACCCTCGGTTT
>JAYVLR010000186.1:0-3291 GCA_043759395.1 Thiobacillaceae bacterium | reverse complement strand
CAAGCCAGCCGGAGAAGAACGGATTTATCAGCCTGCAAAACGGCTACCACGGCGAAACCGTTGGCGCGCTGTCGGTGACTGACATTCCCTTGCTTAAATCCACCTACGCGCCCTTGCTGCGACACACGGTGCAGGTGCCCACGCCGGACGCGCGGATGGCTGAGGAAGGAGAGTCCGCTGAGGCGTTCGCCCTGCGCTGCGCTGCTGCGCTGGAAGCCTGTCTGTCCGAACACGCCGCCAGCACCGCTGCCTTTATCATCGAACCGCTGGTTCAGGGCGCGGCGGGGATGGCGATGTATCACCCGATCTACCTCACGCGTGCGCGTGCGCTGTGCGATCAATACGGCGTTCACTTGATCGCTGACGAAATCGCCGTCGGTTTTGGCCGCACCGGGACGATGTTTGCTTGCGAACAAGCGGAGGTTAAACCCGACTTCATTTGCTTGTCGAAAGGCATTACTGGCGGTTATTTGCCGCTGTCTGTGGTGCTTACCACCGATGAAATCTATGCGGCGTTTTATGGCGACGACACCGCGCGTGGTTTTTTGCACTCGCATTCGTATACCGGCAACCCGCTCGCTTGCCGGGCTGCGCTGGCGGTGCTGGATATTTTTGAGGCGGATCGCGTCATTGCCAGTAACCGCGATAAATCGGCCACATTCACGAGGATTCTGGAGGAAGTGTCCACTCACCGGCGGGTGCGGGATTTTCGCCACCTTGGCATGATCTGGGCGTTTGAAGTGACCTCCCCCGCCGCTGATTTTTCGACGCGCTTTCATCAAGCCGCCTTGCGTCGTGGCGCGTTCATCCGTCCCATTGCAAACACGGTGTATCTGATGCCGCCTTACGTGACCGATGAAGCCGGGATGAACTTACTGGCAGATGTATTACTCGGTTGCTTGAATGACCCAGTGCTTTATTGCCCCGCCCCGACTCCCGCCTGACGCAATAATTCGCGCACATACTTCACCGGGATGGCGTAGCTGATCCCGCTCGGCGCAGTCAGCGCCGTTTCCTTTGCACCTTTGATGAAGACCGAATTCACCACACCCCACACTTCGCCGGTGTCCGGATTCCATACCGGGCTGCCGCTGTTGCCAGGGTAAGCAATAGCGTCGAGTTCAAATACTTCATACGGTTCGTTCGCCTGTTTAAGGGTGCGGGCATTGAGCTGGGACGCGTTAGCAACCGGCGTGTAAATGGGGATGATGGCCGCGAGTCCGGCGCGGTGAGTGGACGGGTTAAGCCCCAGCACCGAGCCTATCGGGTAGCCGGTGAAATACAACTGCGAACCTTCGCGCGCAGGTTCGGCTTCGGCCAGTTTGAGTGCAGGCAAGGCATCGCCGTCGATCTTCAGCACAACCAGATCGTGCTCTTTATCCCGGGCAACAATGCTCGCACCCCGCACCGTGACTTGCCGGTCGCGTCCGGTCAGCACCACCCAGGTTTCGTTCTTCTCGCTATCCAGCTCGTTTTTGAAAATATGCGCGCACGACACCACATGGCGGCCATCGCCGACCACAAAGCCCGTGCCGGTCAAGCTGGCGCGCGGGCTGCGCGTGGGAAGGTAGGTGCCGATGCCGACAACACCGGGTTTGATCCTCGGCAGCGTATCAGCCACATCGGCTTGCGCGGCTGATGCAACACCCAATACGCCGACAATCATCACCGCAAGCCAATTGGCGCGATGCTTGCTACCATGCTTGCTGGTAGTGCTGGCGCAGGCAGATAAAGGAGCGCGCCGTCCGGCGAACAGGCATCGCTGCGGCATGATTGGATACAATCTGTTCAGCACGGGTACAGTTTTATTCATAAGGGAATCCACAATGAGCGTTGTTGCAGTCGTAGGGCTGGGGTACGTCGGCTTGCCGTTGGCAGTTGAGTTTGGCAAAAAAGTGACGACCATCGGCTATGACCTTTCAGTTGAAAAAATCGGGGCTTACCGCCAGTTTTGCGACCCGACCGGCGAAGTCTCGACAGCCGACCTGAAAGCCGCCACCCGGCTCACGGTAACGACCGACCCCGCTGATCTGGCGCGAGCCGACTTTATCATCGTTGCCGTGCCGACCCCGGTCGATGCCGCGCATATCCCGGATTTCTCGCCGCTGGTGGGGTCGTCCACCACCGTCGGCAAGTATATGAAAAAGGGCGCGACGGTCATTTACGAATCCACAGTCTACCCCGGTGCCACCGAAGAGGTCTGCATTCCGATTCTGGAAAAACAATCGGGCATGAAATGGCTGCAGGACTTCCATGTCGGTTACTCACCCGAACGCGTCAACCCCGGCGACAAGGAACGCACCATCACCAAAATCGTAAAAGTGGTGTCGGGCGACGATGCCGACACGCTGGAAAAAGTGGCCGCGCTGTATGCATCGGTGATTGTGGCGGGCGTGCATAAAGCCAGTTCGATCAAGGTCGCCGAGGCCGCCAAGGTGATCGAAAATACCCAGCGCGATTTGAATATCGCGCTGATGAACGAGTTGTCGCTGATTTTCCACCGCCTGGGCATCGACACGCTGGAAGTGCTGAAAGCCGCCGGCACCAAATGGAATTTCCTGCCGTTTCGCCCCGGCCTGGTTGGCGGCCACTGCATCGGTGTCGATCCGTACTACCTCACGCACAAGGCCGACATGCTGGGCTATCACCCGCAAGTGATCTTGGCTGGTCGCCGCATCAACGACGGCATGGGCGCGTATGTCGCGCAGGAAACGGTGAAGAAAATGATCGCCAACGGGGTGCAGGTCAAGGGCGCAAAAGTCAACGTGCTGGGCCTCACCTTCAAGGAAAACTGCCCGGATTTGCGTAATTCAAAAGTCGTCGATGTGATCCGCGAACTGCAATCCTTCGGCTGCGACGTGCATGTGCATGACCCGCTGGGCGAGGCGAAAGAAGCCGAGCACGAATATGGCCTCAGCCTCACTGCGTGGGACGCGCTGCCCGAGTGTGATGCGATCGTCGCTGCGGTCTCCCACAGTGCGTATCTGGAAAAGTCGTTTGATGAATTAACCGCCAAACTGAAACAAGGCGGCGCGTTTACCGATGTGAAATCGGCTTACGATCCGGCCGTCGTCAAAGCCGCTGGCTTTGCGCTTTGGAGGTTGTGATGGGCGCGTTCGATGCGCTCAAAACGCAACTCCAGGCCGCGCCCAAAACCTGGCTCGTTACGGGCGTGGCGGGTTTTATCGGCAGCAACCTCGTCGAAGCGCTGTTGCAACTTGGCCAGTGCGTAATCGGACTCGATAACTTCGCCACCGGCCATCAGAAAAATCTCGATCAGGTGCAGGCTGG
>JAYVLR010000185.1:0-9327 GCA_043759395.1 Thiobacillaceae bacterium | reverse complement strand
GGCCGACTATCGGACGCTCGATAGGGTCAGCCTGAGCGACCGCAGCGGGTCGACAAGAACCATCCAGATCAAGCCGCCGCCCGCTCAGACCATGGAATGATTTTTTGCAGCGCACTGCCGGTTTCAACCTCTGCTTTTTCCATGTCGTAATGCGATTGCAGGTTGAGCCAGGATTGCGCGTCGGTTCCAAAAAATCGTGCCATCCGCAATGCGGTATCGGCGGTGATGGCGCGCTTGCCGTGAGCAATCTCATTGATTCGGCGCGGTGATACGCCGATTTCAATCGCAAGCCGGTATTGGCTTACGCCTAACGGCTTGAGCCATTCTTCCAGCAGGATTTCGCCGGGGGTGACCAGTTCCAGTTTTTTCATCATCGTCGCCTTTCAGTGGTAGTCCACAATTTCGACATTCATCGCCAAGCCGTCGCGCCATTCAAAACACAGGCGCTATTGATCGCTGATACGAATGCTCCATTGCCCTTTACGGTTGCCCTTCAGCGCTTCCAGCCGGTTTTGCGGCGGAATCCGCAAAAACATGAGACTGCTTGCGCCGCGCAACCTGTTCGATGTTGACGAAACGCGCTACGCGCTTGTTTTCGAACAGGGCTTGCGTGTCTTTGCATCGGAACGATTCAATCATGATCTATGTTAACGGGTGACGTTTTGAGTGACAAGTAACAAGTAACTTATGGAAACGCGTGTGTTCTCGTAGCCCGACCGAATCAGTACCCTGGATGCAGAGGGGCTGTCGATGAAATTACTCCCCTTACCCTTGAAGCGATGACGGATTTATTTTGCTTGGCGAGCTTTTGTATATAAGCTTTGCCTGATTGAACTAGCGAGAGTGTCATGAACGAGCGCAACGGACGTAAAACCATCCCCATTCAGGACATCAACGAGGCCAGCAATTGCGCGAGCGCGGAGCCGTATGCGCTGATGGTGCTGGGGGATTCGATGCTGCCGGAGTTTGAAGAGGGCGAGATTATTGTGGTCGAGCCGTCTGGCCTCGTCAAAAGCGGCTCGTATGTGGTGGCGTTTGTGAACGAAGAATATATCTTTCGCCAGGTGGTTCAGCACGAAGACGGCTGGATGTTGAAGCCGCTGAATCCGATTTATCCTAACTTGCCGATTGACGATCTGGAGTCGTGCAAAGGCGTGGTCATCATGAAAAAACGCCCGGGCAAACGCAGCGAGCAGAAGCGCTACATTTAAGGACGCTTCATCAAGGGCTGTTTACATACCGCCATGGCTTTTGAGGTTGGATGATTTGATCATGACGACCATTTCATCAAAATTCGCTTCAGCCCGATCCGCGCCTGATTTTTCCATGCTTAGCGAAACGACCAGTTTTCAGCCACATTGGCGTTGATGTCGTCGGCAAATGCGGTTCCACACGCGCCCATAATCATGATGCTGCTGGCGATGGCTGTTCTTGTTTTCATGCTTGTTCCTTGAGTTGAGATTGATCGTTTATGACCGGATGGGCGTAGGATACTGAAAATCGAACGATTGCGTGTACCCGGGGTGATGGAGGCGCGCTGCTATGGAAACTCATCGGGTTTTCTTTCTTTATCCAGGCCTTAAAAGCATGTCAATAGAAGCACCGCCGCCCCACACCCGTCGCAAACGATACCGCAACACGCACCCCCGCAAGTTCGAAGAAAAATACAAGGAGCTGAATCCGCAAAAGTTTGCTGCCGATGTGGAAAAGGTGATTGCCCGCGGGCAGACCCCGGCAGGGATGCATCGTTCGATTTGTGTGGATGAAATTCTCGCGATTCTGAATCCCCAACCCGGTGAAACTGGCCTGGATGCGACGCTGGGTTTTGGCGGTCACACCCAGGTGATTCTGCCCCGGCTCTTGCCCGGTGGCAGGCTGTTTGCCGTTGATGTGGATTCGATTGAGCTGCCGCGCACAACGACCCGCTTGCGCGGGCAGGGGTTTTCGGAAGCGGAGCTGGTCATCCACAAAATGAATTTTGCCGGTATCGCGCAACTGCTGCCGGAAGCAGGCGGCGGGTTTGATTGCATCCTCGCCGACCTTGGCGTTTCTTCAATGCAGCTTGATGATCCTGCGCGCGGCTTCTCCTACAAAAACGATGGCCCGCTCGACCTGCGCTTAAACCCTGTGCGCGGGCTGTCTGCAACAGCGTTGTTGCGGTCGGTTACAGCTCAGGCACTGGCTGAACTGCTGACCCGGAATGCGGATGAACCTTATGCCGAGCTTATTGCCCAGGCAATAAAAACGAGCACGTCACCGATAAGCACCACCCGGCAACTGGCCGAACTTGTTCGCGCTGCACTCAACGGGGTTCAGGAAACACAGGCGCATAAAAAAACTTTGGCGCGTACTTTTCAGGCATTGCGTATCGCCGTCAACGATGAATTTGGCGTGTTGGATCGCTTTCTGGAGGCGCTGCCCTGGTGCATGAAACCCGGCGCACGGGTGGCGGTTATGGCCTTCCATTCTGGCGAAGATCGAAGAGTCGAACAATCATTTGAAAAGTTTTTCCGCTCGGGGATGTATTCGAGCGTTGCCCCAGCCCCGCTACGGCCAGCGCCCGAAGAACAGAGAAGCAATCCGCGCTCAACGTCCACCAAATTACGATGGGCAATCCGCTCGTCTCTTCAGGCATCGTGATGGCGAACATTACGGGCGCTTGTCCGCCCGCTATTTTCATCATGGGGCCAACTGCTTCGGGCAAGACCGGGCTCGCGGTGAGTCTGAGGCAAGCATTGCCGCTTGAAATAATCAGTGTCGATTCTGCGCTGGTGTATCGCGGTATGGATATTGGCACGGCCAAGCCAGACGCTGGCACCTTGGCGCTGGCACCGCATCATTTGCTGGATATTCGCGAGCCGACCGAAGCGTATTCGGCGGCGGCGTTTTGTGCGGATGCGCTCGACTTGATGCGGGACATCACCGCGCGTGGCAAGGTGCCGCTGCTGGTGGGCGGCACGATGCTGTATTTTCGTGCCTTGCTGCATGGTCTGGACGATCTGCCGCAAGCGGATCCCGAGGTTCGGGCTGCGATTGAACGGGAAGCGGCAGCGCAAGGCTGGCCTGCGCTTCATGCCCTACTGGCCCTGTGCGACCCGGTTACAGCGGCGCGTCTCGAAGCTGGCGATGCGCAGCGTATCCAGAGGGCGCTGGAGGTTTTTCGCCTGAGCGGTCAACCCATGTCATCGCTGATGACGCAGACGCAATCAGCTTTGCCGTATCGCGTGTTGCAACTGGCCCTGATTCCATCGGAGCGCAGTGTGTTGCATCAGCGTATTGCCGCGCGGTTTGATGCCATGTTGTCCGCTGGTTTGCTGGATGAAGTCGCCGCACTGCGCCGCAAACATGGCTTGCATCCTCAGATGCCGGCGATGCGCTGCGTGGGATATCGGCAGGCCTGGGAATATCTCGATGGCCAGATTGATAGGAACACTTTGCGCGAAAAGGGCATCGCGGCCACCCGGCAGTTGGCCAAGCGCCAACTCACCTGGTTGCGTTCGTGGCCTGAGGCGGTTGAACTGGACTGCCTGGCGGACGATCTGGAAGTGCAAGGTCTGGCCAGGGTGCAGCGTCACCTGGAGCGGTAGCAGTGATTGATCCGGCCACTAAGCAGTTTACGAATTGAGTGGTGGTTCGCCCGCCACGGCAGTCTTGTCAGATCCTCGTGTGGCCGGATCAATAAGCAATTCAAACGGGCGATTATTGAGACGGCTCGCGCCCTCAATCGAAGACGAGGATGACGGTACGCTTGCCGCTTTGCTCAAACTGTTTAATGGCCGTCTCAATAATCCGTAGTGGTGGATTTGACGATGCTCTGCGCGCTGCCGCGATGGAAGCGCAAAGTCAGCGAGTCACCTGGCTTGAGTGCAGTTGCATCCCGCACGATTTTGCCGGCCTCGCTTTCGACCAGACTATAGCCACGCGCCAGTACGCCTTCCGGATTGAGGTGGACGAGGTTGCTGGCGAGCCGGCCGAGGTGTTGGTGGCGTTGCACCAAACTATCCTGCGGCGCGCGGCGAAGCCGGATCTGCGTGTTGGCAAGTTGCTGCTGCCGACGGCTGAGTTGTTCAGAGAGCAGGGGCAGGCGCATACCGGGCCATTGCAAACGTGACATTTTCCTGTCGTGCAGCGTGTGCATGGCGTGCCTCAAGCGCTTGGCCTGTTGCGCGAGACCTTCGTGCTGGCGCCGGAGTTGATCGGCAGGGTGAATCAAGCTTCGAGACAGATAATCAAGGCGCTGCACCCGGGCATTGCAGAGTCGTGCCATGCTGCGGGTGAGCAGGGTCTGGTGC
The DNA here is from genome assembly GCA_043759395.1 of Thiobacillaceae bacterium. GTDB lineage: Bacteria > Pseudomonadota > Gammaproteobacteria > Burkholderiales > Thiobacillaceae > Thiobacillus. The sequence goes on along the minus strand of JAYVLR010000185.1, from coordinate 5,035 downwards.
TGCAACAGGGTCTGGCGCAAGTCGCGCCGTTCCGGGCTGGCAAGCTCGGCGGCTGCGGTGGGCGTAGGCGCGCGCACGTCGGCGGCAAAATCGGCCAGCGTAAAATCGGTTTCATGTCCCACGCCGCTCACCACGGGCATCGGGCTGGCAGCGATGGCACGGGCGACAGCTTCGTTGTTGAACGCCCATAAATCTTCCAGCGCGCCGCCGCCGCGACACACCAGTAGCACATCGCATTCTGCGCGCTGCCCCGCGAGACGAATCGCAGCGGCAATCTGAGCGCCCGCTTCATTGCCCTGCACCGGCGAGGGGTAGAGTATTACGGGCAGGCTCGGCATACGTCGCGCCAATGCGGTCAGAACATCGTGCAGGGCTGCGGCCTGCGGCGAGGTCACGATGCCGAGGCAGCGCGGGAACAATGGCAGGGCGCGTTTTTTTGCCGGGTCAAACAGACCTTCCGTTTCGAGTTTGGCCTTGAGTTTGAGAAAGGCCTCATACAAGCGTCCGGCACCGGCACGGCGGACGGTTTCGACTCCCATCTGGAATTCGCCGCGCGCTTCATACAGCGAAGGTAAAGCGCGAATTTCAACATTATCGCCATTGGCCGGAGTAAAGCCGGCCAACTGATTGCGGCCGCGAAACATCACGCAACGAACTTGAGCTGCGGCATCTTTCAGGGAAAAGTACCAGTGACCCGAAACTGCCGCAGTGAAATTGGATATTTCGCCTTCCACCCAAAGCAAGGGTAACTGCGATTCCAGTGCGCGCCGTGCCATGCGGTTAAGCTCGCTGACGGTGAGCACGGGCGGCTCGTCAGGCAAGATTTTTTCTGTCAGGGGAGGCGCATTAAGCGATTGACTGGATGGCGGATTGACACGCTTTTCAGGCGTTATCGAATCAAAATTCAGGGCCGTTTGCGACGTGCGTGTGGGCTTCATGGCGTGCAGCATAGCGGTTTTAATCCACCGTCAATGTATTTATTTTGTGACAAGCTGATATTATCCCTTGACGAAAATGTTTATTTGTAACCATCTGATTTTAATGCCTTTTATTAAACGGTTATTTTTTGCGCCAAAAAAAATCCTCTTTATTTACGGCGACTTAGAGGTCGGGGCAGGGGATTCGCACAGAGTTATCCACAGCATCTGTGGAGAACTCAACAGCCCCGGCACGCGCTTGCCAAGGTGGTGTTGCTCAAGCCGAAAATCATTCGGGCACTTCTAGAAAACGTAGCGAGCGGTCATCCATCCGCAAGGGGCAGGCCGTGGTTGTAAAGCCGCTAAAGCGGCAACAACCACGCTCAGCCGGTTGCGCCCGGAGCGCAGGAACCGCAGTGTAAGTGGGTATGCATGAGGGTTCCGGGCACCGGCTGCGACCGGATCATGGCCGCGCATTAGATTTATAGAAGTGCCCTTCGTAGAGAACGCTTGCGGAAACGGGCAGGAGGGCGCTACATTTCGGCTCTTGAAAGTTATTTATGGAGTTGCTCCCTGTGCTTGCTCTTATCGAAGCTGCTGGCTGGCCGATCTGGCCGCTGATCCTGGCATCCATTCTTGCCGTTGCCGTAATTATTGAACGCGCGTATTCGCTGCGAATCAGGGAGGTCGCGCCGCCTGAGTTGTTGGCTGCGACGGTCAAAGATTTTCAGAGTCGTGGTGTCACCCCGGATTTGTTAAACAGACTGAATGACAATTCCCTGCTGGGCCGTATTTTTTCTACCGGACTTAAAAACGTGCACAACACGCGTGAAGTGATGAAGGAATCGATAGAGGAAGCCGGCCGTGCTGTGACGCATGACCTTGAGCGTTTTTTGACTACGCTGGGCACCATCGCCAGCATCGCACCTTTGCTTGGGCTGCTTGGAACGGTTATTGGTATGGTTGAAATTTTCGGTTCGCAAACCCCGTCGGGTGGCAATCCTGGCGTACTGGCGCACGGTATTTCTGTCGCGCTGTACAACACTGCGTTTGGCCTGATTGTGGCAATTCCATCGATGATTTTCTATCGCTTTTATCGTTCCAAGGTCGATACGCTGGTGGTGGAAATGGAGCAGCAAGCGATCAAGCTGGTCGAGATTGTTCACGGCGACCGTAAATAGGAATTGCACATGAATTTCCAGCGTGGCCGAAAACGGGACGACCCTGAAATCAACCTGATTCCGCTGATTGACGTGCTTTTGGTGATCCTGATTTTTTTGATGGTGACCACCACTTACGCGCACTTTGCCGAACTGAAAATCAATCTGCCGACCAGCGGGGCAGAGCAGACGCCGAATAAGCCCAAGCAGATCGAGGTGGCGGTAGATGCAAGCGGCGCGTATCAGATCAATGCAACGGCACTTGCTGCGGCCTCGGTGGACGCACTGGCCGAGGCTTTGAAACGCGCCGCCGGGCAGGATGCAGATCAGGTCGTGGTGATTAATGCCGACGCCAAGGCGACGCATCAGTCTGTAATCAACGTGATGGAAGCCGCACGGCGCGTGGGTCTTTCACGTATTACCTTCGCCACGCAAACCTCTCAATAAATCCGGGCTCAATCAATCCGATCGGTGGCGTTGCCACAATGTTCAAACTTCAGCCCCACTGGACACGACTGACGCTGCTCAGCCTGCTGCTATTGCCTTTGGCGGGTCTGTTCGCGTTGATTGTCTGGATGCGGCGTCAGGCATATCGTCGCGGCTGGTGCCCATCATTTGCTGTCGGTGTCCCTGTCATCATCGTCGGCAATATCACCGCCGGGGGCAGCGGCAAGACACCGCTGGTCATCTGGCTGGTCAACTGGCTGAGCCAGTGCGGATACCGTCCCGGTGTGGTCAGTCGTGGTTATGGCGGGTCGGCGACGGGTGCGGTCGAAGTACGCACCCATAGCGATCCGGCGGTGGTGGGCGATGAGCCGCTATTGATCCATTACAAAACGAATGCGCCGGTTATGGTGGGGCGTGACCGTGTGCTGGCTGCGCGCACTTTGCTGGCGCGGCATCCGGGGATCGACATCATTGTTGCGGATGATGGTTTGCAACATTATCGACTGCATCGCGATCTGGAACTGGCCGTGCTGGACGCGCGCACCGGTCTGGGCAACGGCTTGCCGCTTCCCGCCGGGCCGCTGCGCGAACCCGCATCCCGACTTGAAACAGTGGATGCGCTGGTGCAAATAAGACGTGGCGACACGCCTGTGGACATATTGCCTGTAGCGTCTTACCCGGCAGAATTTGCATTGGGCAAAGCCTATACGCTGACGCAGCCAGACCATAAACTGGATATTGCCGATTTGCCCAGCTGCGACTGGCTGGCCATCACCGGCATCGGGCAGCCCCAGGGATTTTTTGACATGCTGTCCGGGCTGGGCTGGAGTTTCAGGACGAAAACATTTCCCGATCATCACCGCTATCAGTTGGACGACATCCCTGCCGCTCTGCGTGTAGTGATGACTGAGAAAGACGCGGTAAAATGCCTGGCGTTTGCACAGCCTGACTGGTGGGCGCTGGAACTGGAGGTGCGGCCTGGAGCTGCGTTTATCCGGTTTCTGGAGGATCGCCTCAAGTCGGCGCTGCCCCCTGCCGCAACCGCACACCCACGAAAATAGGTAACGCCGATGAATCACAAACTGCTCGAAATCCTGGTCTGTCCCGTGTGCAAAAGCGGCCTCACTTATCGCAAGGACAGTCGGGAACTGCTTTGTCCCGCCTGCCGCATTGCCTACCCGATCACCGACGACATCCCGGTGATGCTGCCGGAAGAGGCGCGCAGACTGGACGCTGACGAACAGGTGGGTGGATGAAAGCGTGGCGCTAATGCAGTTTCGCGTCGTCATCCCCGCGCGTTATGCGTCCAGCCGTTTACCGGGCAAGCCGCTGGCCGATATTGGCGGTAAACCGATGGTGTTGCATGTACTCGAACGTGCGCTCGAATCAGGTGCCGAATCGGTTGTGGTTGCCACTGACGATGCGCGTGTAGAACGCGTCGTGCGGGCTGCCGGGCAGCACGCCATCATGACCTCGACGGATCATGCGTCTGGTACCGAGCGGCTGGTTGAGGTCGTCGAAACGCTGGGCTGGCACGACGACACGCTGGTGGTCAACGTGCAGGGCGACGAACCCTTGATTGATCCCCAATCGATCCGGGATGTGGCTACTCAATTGGCGAGACATGCCGATGCCGTCATCGCGACGCTCGCTCATCCCATCGAGTCGCCCGCCGACTTCATCAACCCGAATGTGGTCAAGGTCGTTACCAATGCGCAAGGCTACGCGTTGTATTTCAGCCGCGCGCCCATCCCGTGGCCGCGTGATGCGATGGCCGCTGGCGTGCCGATGGGGGCTGAATCAAAACCGCTGCGCCATATCGGCCTTTACGCCTACCGTGCAGGCTTTTTGCGTACCTACGCCAGCCTCGCGCCATCGCCGCTGGAAAATATCGAAATGCTCGAACAATTGCGCGTGCTCTGGCACGGCTACCGGATCAATTTGGGTATCACAGACAGCGCGCCTGCGCCGGGGGTGGATACGGCAGAAGATTTGGAACGGGTGCGGGAGCTGTTCGCGATCCGGTCGTAGGGTGGGCACAAAGACGTGCCACCCTACGTAAAGTTGGAATCAGATGTAGCTCAGCCTTCGTGCCGCATCTGCGGAAACAGAATTACATCGCGGATCGACGGCGCGTCGGTCAGCAGCATCACCAGGCGGTCGATGCCGATGCCGCAGCCGCCGGTGGGGGGCAGGCCGTGCTCGAGTGCGCGGATGTAGTCGGCGTCGTAGTGCATGGCCTCTTCGTCGCCGGCTTCTTTTTGCCGGACCTGCTCCATGAAGCGTTCGGCCTGGTCTTCGGCGTCGTTCAATTCAGAAAACCCGTTCGCCATTTCGCGTCCGGTGATGAATAACTCAAAACGCTCGGTGATGTCGGGATTGAGATCGGAGCGGCGCGCGAGCGGCGAGACTTCAGCCGGATAGTCGATGATGAAAGTGGGCTGCATCAGCAGGGCTTCGGTGGTTTCTTCGAAGAAGCTCAATTGCAGGCCGCCGAGTCCGTCTTGCGGT